>JBAZBG010000272.1:0-4186 GCA_041671585.1 Arenimonas sp.
AATGGTGGAGGTGGGGGGAGTTGAACCCCCGTCCGAGAGCACTCCATCTCCGGCACTACATGCTTAGCTCGTTGTTCGTTCTCGTCAGCCGGCAACACAACGTGCGAGGCACACCGTCTGACACACCCGCTAAGTTCACTTCCAGTTGGCGGGTCGCTGCCGGAAGCTGTTCCGTGATAATGACCTTACATCCACGAGCACGGGCACAAGTGGGTTCAGGGCTTACGCCTTAAGCGGCGAGAGCGTAGTTGTCGTCGTTGGCAACTAAATTTTGCTACTGGATTAACGAGGAAAGTCGCCCCCTCGGCATGCGCCAGTCGATTTTGCGACCCCCGTCGAAGCCAGGACACCCCCGGCAAGATGGGAAAACGTGAAATCTTCCAACGCTCCCAGTATGGGGTCGCGTGCCCCCAGCTTCAAGGCTTGTGTGTAGGAGCGGCTTCAGCCGCGATTGCCTGTTCATGTCGGGCATCGCGGCTGAAGCCGCTCCTACAGGGTGGTTAGGCGTTGCGGTTGTGCTGGCGCATGGTGCGCTGTTTTTCCCGCTGCCAGTCGCGGTCCTTTTCGCTGGCGCGCTTGTCATGGTCTTTCTTGCCCTTGGCCAGGGCGAGTTCGAGCTTGACCTTGTTGCCGCTCCAGTACATTGCGGTGGGGATCAGCGTGTAGCCGTCGCGTTCGATCTTGCCGACCAGTTTGTCGATCTCGTGCCGGTGCATCAGCAACTTGCGCGTGCGGCGGTCGTCGGCTACCACGTGCGTGGAGGCTGAAATCAGGGGTGTGATCTGCGCGCCGAACAGGAAGATCTCGCCGCCCTTGACCAGCGCATAGCTTTCGCCGATGCCCAGCCGGCCGGCGCGAATAGCCTTCAGCTCCCAGCCTTGCAGGGACAATCCGGCTTCGTAGCGGTCTTCGAGATGGTATTCGTGGCGCGCGCTCTTGTTCAAGGCAATGGTCTTGCCCTGCGCGCTCTTGCCTTTGCCAGCTTTGCTATTCTTGGCTTCTTTATTCTTGGACATTAGGGTTCCTTGGCGCCATTGTCGCCGATGTGCGACCGCACGGGGAATCGGTGCTCGATCAACGATGGCAAGCATTCACCGACACGCACTGGTGCGGCACTCTGCGGTCCGCATGTTCGGACTGGTCAACGACGTGGCCAGCTACCAGAGGCGGTTTGCCTGGTGCGAACGATCCAGGATCCTCGAACAATCAGAACAGCAAATGCTCGCCCAGCTCGACGTGCGCGTGGCCGGCATGGGCATCAGCTTCATCACGCGCAATACGCTGGACTTCCCGACCCGCATTGAATTGCAGCTGGTGGACGGGCCTTTCAGCGAGTTTCGCGGGCTGTGGGTTTTCCATTCCCTGGCCGAAGACGCCTGCAAGGTCAGCCTCAGCCTGGATTTCGAAGTCGCGAGCAAGCTCATCGGTTCGGCCATGGCGATTGGTTTCCAGGGTCTGGCCGACCGTATGGTCGACGATTTCTGTCGGGAAGCCGATCGCAGTGACGACTGAGGCGGACAAGGACGCGACGATTCGAGTTGACGTCGTCTTCGCTTTGCCGGAACGCTACTGGACGGTCCGGCTGGAACTGGCGAGCGGCTCGACCGTATCGGAGGCCCTGAGCGCGGCCCGGCTGCCGTCGCTGGACGAGCGCATCGAAATCGACCCGGCGCGCCTGGCCATCTTCAGCCGACTGGTGTCAATTTCGACAGTGCTGCGCGACGGGGACCGATTGGAGGTGCTGCGCCCGCTGACGGCCGACCCGAAACAGAGCCGGCGCGCACGGGCGCTGGAGCCAAGATTGCCGAAGCGCTGATCGAAATCAGCGGCCGGCGCGCTTGTCCTTTTCCTTTTTCAGGTTGGCAAAGCCGAACTTGCGGATTTCCACCAGCAAGGCGGGGTCCTGCTCGGGGAAGTATTCGCCTTCCATCTTGCTCAGGGTGTCGCCTTCGAACCACAGGGTCAGGTTCTTGATCGCGGTCTTGCCGCGGTCGCGACGCTCGGTGGCCACGTAGTCCCAGCGTTCGGCATGGAAGGGGTCGGCCACGGGCGGGGTGCCCAACAAAGCGACCACCTGGGCCTGGGTCATGCCCGGCTGCAATTGGTCGACATTGTTCTTTTCCAGCAAATTGCCCTGGAACACCGGCTGGCGGTAGATGAAATTGCAGCCGGACACGAGGACGGCAGCGAGGAGCAGAACGAGGGCCTTGCGCATCGGGGACATAGTCACAGGTAGGGAGGCGAGCGATAATATACCAAGCACCGACCAGCGTCGGCCGAAATAGTTTCAGAAGAGGCTCAAGACCATGGAATCGGATGACCTGCGCAAGGTCGGCCTGAAGGTCACCCATCCCCGGACCAGGATCCTGGAATTGCTGGAGACCTCGGGGGTGCGCCACCTGAGCGCCGAAGACATCTACCGCCGGCTGCTCGACGGTGGCGAAGACATCGGGCTGGCGACGGTATACCGCGTGCTGACCCAATTCGAAGCGGCCGGTCTGGTGCTCAAGCACAATTTCGAGGGCGGGCAGGCGGTGTATGAGATGGACCATGGTCAGCACCACGATCACATGGTGGACGTGGAGTCAGGCAAGGTCATCGAGTTCACCAGTCCCGAAATCGAGCTGCTGCAAAAGCAGATCGCCGACAAGCACGGCTACGTGATCGAAGAGCACAGCCTGGTGCTCTACGTCCGCCCCAAAAAGAAGAAGTAGCCTGTGTAGGAGCGGCTTCAGCCGCGATTGCTTGCCAAAACAGCGTCGCGGCTGAAGCCGCTCCTACAACAGCATCGCGGCTGAAGCCGCTCCTACAACAGCGTCGCGGCTGGTTTTTAACAGACGAATGTCTGGTCAGCCGCTCCTACAGGGGCTGGGTTAGGACTGGGCGCGGGTTAGCATTTGCCGGGCGTTGGCGCGGGTTTCCTTGGTGATTTCCACGCCGCCGAGCATGCGCGCCAGCTCTTCGACGCGCGCCTTGTCATCGAGCTTGCTGACCGCGCTGTGCGTGCTGCTGCCGTTCACGGCCTTGCTGACCTGGAAATGGTGGTGGCCCTGGGCGGCGACCTGGGGCAGGTGGGTCACGCACAGCGCCTGGCGTTCGCCGCCGAGCGCGCGCAATTTCTGACCGACGACTTCGGCCACCGCGCCGCCGATGCCGCTGTCGACCTCATCGAAGATCATCGTCGGCACCGAGTCCAGGCCGAGCGCCGCCACCTCGATGGCCAGGCTGATCCGCGCCAACTCGCCGCCGGAAGCGACTTTGCGCAACGGCCGCGGTGGCTGCCCGGGGTTGGCCGAGACCAGGAATTCGCAGCGTTCCGCGCCGCTCGCGTTGGGCTTGCTGCTTTCCTGCGGCTGCAGTTCGATGACGAACACCCCGCCGGCCATGCCCAGCTCGTTCATTAGCGCGCAGACCGCGGCGCCAAGCTTTTTTGCTGCGCGGGCGCGGGAGGTGGTCAGTTTTTCGGCCGCCTGGCGCCATTGTTGCGCGGCCGCGTCGCGGTCGGCGGCCAGGCGCAGGCTGCGATCGCCCAGGCCGCGCAAATCCTCGAGTTCCTCGCTCAGGCCGTCGCGACGGGCCGCCAATTCCGGCATGGGAACGCGATGTTTGCGCGCCAGGTCATGCAGCCGCGCCAGGCGCGATTCCAGTTGTTCCAGGTGCGCCGGGTCCAGATCCAGGTCGTCGCGCAGGCGTTCGAGCAGGTTGGCGGCCTCGTCCAGCTGGATTTCAGCGGACTCGAACAGCGCCGTGACTTCGCCGAGCCGGGCTTCGCTTTCCAGGTGCCGGGACAGCTCGCCGTTGAGCTGCCGCAGACTGCGGGCAATCGAAATCCCCTCGTCGCCGGAAAGCCTCGCCAGCGCCGTGTCATAGCCGGCCAGCAGTGCCGCTGCGTTGGATTGACGGCGGTGGGCCGCCAGCATTTCCTCGATGTCGGCGCTATCGAGCGCCTCGCTGCTCAGTTCCTTGAGTTGGTGCTCGAGGTAGGAAACGCGTTCACCGACATCGCCCGTACGCGACAGCTCAGTAAATTCGCGTTCGATCTCGCCATGTCGGCGCGCGTGCTGGCGCACCTGCGCCAACATGGCCTGGTTCTGGCCGAAGGCGTCCAGCAATCCGAGCTGATGGCTGCGTTCAAGCAAGGCCTGGTGTTCGTGCTGGCCATGGATTTCCACCAGCAGCGAACCCA
>JBAZBG010000273.1:0-4172 GCA_041671585.1 Arenimonas sp.
CTACGGCGCTGCTCATCGGACAATTGCGCGGACGGCTTGTCGTCGTCCTTCATTCCGCTCTTGAAGCCTTTCACCGCCTCGCCGACATCCTTGCCGATATTTCCCAGGCGCTTCGTCCCGAATACCAGGACCACGATTACGAGCACGATCACCCAGTGCCATATGCTCAAGCTGCCCATTGGAGCTCCTCATGGAGTGGATGGTTGGCGCGCGACCGTATCACTTCGCCTTGCACCAGGGTGTGGCGGCACTCTCGCCGATGGGGCGGGCGAATCCCTGCTTGCGCAGCGCATCGGCCAGACTGCCGGCTTCGGTCTGCATGGCCGCTACGGCGTCCTCATCGGCAGAATCCTGCATCCGGATGTCGCGAACCTGGACCTTGGCCGGATGCGCCAGAAAGGATTCGGTGAACTTCTTTGCCCGTATCGCCAGATCGCGCTCGCATTGGGGGGCCCCGCTGAAGTCCCGCGGGACGGCCACGCCGGGGATGGTGACGGTGAACACGCGCGTGAATCCGGTCCACACCGGAACCTCGACCACGATCCGCGACGCTGATTCAACGGCCATCACCCGGACCGGATAGATTCCTGGATAGGCCACGTACTCGCCGGCCTGTGCGGCGGTGGCGGAAAGTAGCGCCAGCACCGTAGCCATGCCTGCCCGCAGCGTCGCGCGGCGGAAGCGGGAAGCATTTTCGAATCGTTGTGTGCGAGACGATGTAATCATGGGAGCACTCCAGACGGTCACGCCCAGCGTACGCCTGACCGGAGCGATGGTATGTAACAAGGATTACAGACTCTGGCCGCTTCCGGGCACGATCCCGAGCGCGGAATTTTCGCCGCGCCCAAGCTTTCGGTAACCACGGTTACAGACACGACGCATCCGGCGCCAACGGTGACCACGGTTACAGACATGGCATGGAACGGTGCGGTTAATTGGCGCCGGGGAAAGCACGACGCAGGCAAACGGGGCATCAAGTAGCAGCATGCGGGCACGCCGGCAAGTACGGATTGATTGTGACGTCCCCTCCGCACGCAGCCGATCCAATGAATTCGACGGGAGTTGAGGATTAATGACCACGAACAAGAGAAGAGACCTGCTCAAGGCCGGCGCCGCCGCAATCGCAGCGACACCGGCGATCTTTGGCGGCGCACTGCTCCCGCGGCTGGCACAAGCGCAAATGAGGACGTCGGGCATGTCGACGCCTGGAAACGAGCCGCCCAGTCCGCCGGTGCCGCTGTTTACGCAGCCGGTGTACATCCCGCCGGTGGCGCAGCCGGTCAATCCGGCTACCCTGACGCCCCCGGTGAATCCGGCGCGGCACCAGCGCTTCGCCGAATTCGCTCCGGTGAATCACTACGTCCAAAGCATGACGGAAGGGACCTGGAATTATCATCCGGCGCTGTCCAGCCTGAATCCCCTGGGCGGCTCCCTGGCGTGGATGTTCAACAATGCCACGCCAGGCGAGACCTTCATCGCCCGCTACGGCGAGCCGTTCTTCGTGCGCCGCTACAACAATTTGCCGCTTGCCCAGAACGCCAGGATTCCGTTTGGCTATCCGGCAACCTCGACGCACTTGCACAACTCGCATTCGGCCAGCGAAAGCGATGGCTACCCGATGGACTTCATCGAGCCGGGGCAGTTCTGGGACCACCACCACCCGATGATGTACGCCCGCAACGATCCCCGGGAAGCGTTGGCGAGTCTGTGGTACCACGACCACATGATCGACTTCACGGCGACCAACGTCTACGCGGGTCTGGCCGGCATGGCGATCTTCTATGACGACATCGATTCGGGCAACGAAAACGATACGCGGGCCGGAGCCCTCCGCTTGCCGAGCGGCTACGGCAAGTATGACTGCTACTTCATGTTGCATGACGTGCGCTTCAATCAACAGGGCCACCCGGACTTCAACATCTTCAACACCGACGGTCACCTCGGTGATGTGATCACGGTAAACCGCAAGGCCTTCCCGTACTTCCGGGTTGAGCGGCGCAAGTAT
This sequence comes from Arenimonas sp., assembly GCA_041671585.1. Lineage (GTDB taxonomy): Bacteria > Pseudomonadota > Gammaproteobacteria > Xanthomonadales > Xanthomonadaceae > Arenimonas. Next base: position 2,006 of record JBAZBG010000273.1, read on the forward strand.
CGGTTCCGCTTTCTCGATGGCGGACCCTCGCGCTTCTACGAACTGCAGTTCCGAGACAAGAGCAATTTCTACGTCATCAGCAATGACGGCAACCTTCTCGAGGAACCGGTCGAAGCGACCAGCCTGGTGCTCGGCCCGGCCAACCGCCAAGACATTATTGTCGATTTCTCCAAGTACACCGCCGGAACATCGATTGTTCTGGAGAACGTGATGGAACAGATCAACGGACAGGGCCCGACCGGACGCAAGCTCGATCAGGGCATGCCGGTGATGCGTTTCGACGTCATCGAAAGCAATGTCGTGGACAACAGCCGCATTCCGGACTTCCTGCGTGCGCTGCCGCCCATCGACCTCAAAGCCGTGGTCGCCGAACGCGAGTGGGTGTTCGATCACGATATGGGTCTGTGGACCGTCAACGGCTCCTTCATGGATCCGACGGTAGTGTCTGCCTCGCCCAAACAGGGCACTGCCGAGATCTGGACGTTCCGCAACGCCGGAACTACCTGGTCGCATCCGGTGCACGTCCACTTCGAGGAGTTCCAGGTGCTCGAATGGAATGGGCGCAAGCCGACCGGCGTGCTGCGCTCGCGCAAGGACGTGGCCACGCTCGGCCCCGGCGACTCGGCGCGGGTCTACTACCGGTTCGACGATTTCCTCGGCAGATTCCCAATCCATTGCCACAACAATGTGCATGAAGACAACGCGATGATGCTGCGTTGGGACATCGTCCCGAACGCCTGAGTCCTCAACTAGCCGATATGCACAAGGAGTTTCTGATGAAGAGCAGAAGAGCAATGTTGTCCGCGCTTGGCTTTGGCCTGTCCGGCCTGGCGCTGGCCGCGGTCGCGTCCCCGGGCGCGCCGCAAGCGCGCAAGGCCTCGCCGCGCGGCGGCAGGGCGTCCCACGCGTGGCGTATGCCACAAGCGGTGGTCCAGGACCAGGACGGACGCGAGTTCAAGTTTTACGATGATCTGATCAAGGACAAGCTCGTGCTGATCAGCTTTGCGTCGGTCGACGGTGAGAAGCGCTTTCCCATCGTCGATAATTTAGTGAAGGTCCAGCAGATGGTTCGCGATCGGCTCGGCAAGGACCTGTTCATCTATACGGTGACCACCAAGCCGCAAGTCGACACGCCGGCGGCCCTGAAGGCGTTTGCGGAGAAGAAGGGTGCACGCTGGCAATTTCTCACCGGCAAGGCGGAGGAGATTGCCCAGATCAAGAAAACCCTTGGGGTGATGGGCAGCATCCATGGACTGCTGTGGATCGGCAACGACCGATCCGGACGCTGGTTGTCCAAGCCGGCCCGCCTGCAGCCGCTGTTCATTTCGGAGTCGCTGGCATTCCTCAGCACTGGCGCCCAGCACAAGCAATTTCTGAAAGACATGCGGAGCGTGAAGTCATGAGCCGCATAGCCTCTAGCGCATCTCCTGGGTCACTCACGCCGCGCGGCGGAACAGCCTGCGTCCCAGCCACGGAACGGGAGCAACAACCAATGTCAAAGTTCAAGTCGCAGCTGACGGGTGTGGGATCGATGGCTTTGGTGGCATGCCTGGGCCTGGCCTTCGGGACGAGCGCCAACGCGGCGCACCCGGGCCCGCAGCCCATGCCGGGGCCGTCGTCACAGACGCTGTCCGCGGACGGGATCACGACCATCGTCACCACGCCAGAGGGCCATTTCCCCTCGGTGGATCCTTTTGATAACCCGCCCGGATCAAACTTCCTCGACAACGTTTACCAAAACGCGACGACGTTCACGAGCGTGGAAATGCCGAACACCCTGCCGTCGACGCCGGAGACGACCTACAACCTGCACGACGGCCCGGTGACGGCACGAGCGATCAGCTACAAGTCGCCCTTCACCGAAATGAACAGGATCATCGCGATCCTGGAAGATCCGGCGAACAAGACGGCCGGCAGCGCCAAGATCAACATGCATCGCAAGGAAATCCAGAACGCCATCGACATCCTGGAAGGCAATCCGATGAATGGCATGTCTTTCAGCGGCTTCCCGATGCTGCACTACAACGGGCCGCTGAAGATGAAGCAGGTGACGCCGACCTTCGACGCGAACGGCAACACGATTGGCGGCAATGTCGATATCAACCTGATCTATTTCGGCCAGCGCATCGAAGCCGACACCGCCTTGCTGGATCCCAACCTGGTGTGG
>JBAZBG010000274.1:0-4159 GCA_041671585.1 Arenimonas sp.
AGGTTGTGCACGATATTGCCGCTGGCAACGATCAGCACCTCCTCGTCGCGCAATGGCGAGAGTGCTTCGGCCAGGTCGTAGTGCCATGCGCCTGGTTGCAGCACCGACAGGCTCAATTGCACGACTGGAACGTCGGCTTCGGGGAACATCGGTTGCAGCACGCCCCAGGCGCCATGGTCGAGGCCCCGGTTGGGGTCCACGTGCACGCGAACGGAATCGAGCAGGTCGGCGACCCGGTGCGCCAGCTCGGGACTGCCCGGGGCCGGGTAGCGCACCTCGAACAGCGCGCGCGGAAAGCCGTTGAAGTCATGGATGGTTTCCGGCCGTTCGCTGCCGGTGACGAAAACCCCGCGCGTCTCCCAGTGCGCCGAAATGCACAGGATCGACTTCGGTTTCTTCAGTTTCCTGCCCAGGGCCTGCCAACTTTGACGAAAGACAGTGTCCTCAACCGCATTCATCGGCGATCCGTGGCCGAGGAAGAGGACGGGCATTGGCGTAGTCATGCGGGCGGCCGGTGGAAGTGACCCCCAGCTTACCTGTCGCGCGGCCGGCTTCAAGCGGTGCCGGTCCCGGGAGCGGCCGCGACCTGGTTCGGCCCGCCGGCCCGCGGAGGCATGACTTATGGGAGGTTCGCTATAGTCAAGTGAGTAGTAGTGTTCGGTCACAAGTAGTGAGGAAAACCGGCATGCACGAAGTCGAGTCCCACCTGAAGAAATTCCAGAAGGAGTTGAGCGCCGGCACGGTCTCGCTGGTGCTTCTCAGCGTGCTCGGCCAGGCACCCGAGCCGATGTATGGCTACCAGATCGCCAAGCGACTGGAGCGCAACGGCCACGGGTTCCTGAGCGGCAAGCAGAGCGCGCTGTACCCGGTGCTGCGCAACCTGGATGCAGCCGGTCTGCTGGCCAGCGCGGTCGAGCCCTCGGTGGCTGGACCACCGCGGCGCTATTACCAGATCACGGCCCAGGGCCGTGACGTGCTTCAAGCCTGGGTGGAAAGTTGGCAAGAAACCCGCGAATTCGTCGACACCGTACTGGAAGGAACTCCGCAATGACCACCGCGATCCCGAAAACCATCCCCCAGTACCTCGAGCAGCTGCGCGCTCAGCTTGCCGGATCCGATCCGGCGCTGGTGCAGGACGCGTTGTACGACGCCGAGGAATACCTGCGCTCGGAATGGGCCGAACAGCCCGGTATCGACGAGGCCGCGCTGCTGGCCAGTATCGCCGGCAGCTACGGCGCGCCGTCGGAAGTCGCCGAGATCTATCGCGGCACCGAAGCGACGGTCGCACGGGCGTTGCGGGTGCCGCCTCCGAAGCCGCGCAGCTCGGTCTTCGGCAAGTTCTTCGGCGTGCTGGCCGACCCTCGCGCCTACACTTCGCTCCTGTACATGCTGCTTTCGCTGGTGACGGGCATCTTCTACTTCACCTGGGCAGTCACCGGACTGAGCTTGTCGGTTGGCTTTGCGATTCTGATTTTCGGCATTCCCTTCATCATTGTCTTCTTCGCCAGCGTCCGCGGCTTGTCGCTGGTCGAAGGTCGACTCGTCGAGGCGATGCTTGGCGAACGCATGCCGCGCCGACCGCCGTACACCGACCGCGATCAGCCCATGCTCAGTCGCATCAAGTCCATGTTCGTCGACCCGCGGACCTGGTCGAGCATGTTCTACATGCTGTTGATGCTGCCGTTGGGGATGGTGTATTTCGTCTTCGCGATCATGGCGATGACATTCTCCGTCGCCATCGCCGCCGCGCCGATCGCCCAGGTATTCTCGGACGATGTGATCATCACGTTCGGCTATGCCGAGTATTTCCTGCCGCTGTGGACCGCGCCGATCACGATCGTCACTGGCATCGTGATGATCGTGCTGACCCTGCACGCGGCGCGCGGCATCGGCCTGATGCACGCGCAACTGGCCAAGCATTTGCTGGTCAGGCAAGCAGCCTAGGCAGGAGCCCGTAGAAACTCAGCACCAGCAGGCCAAACCAGGCCAGGATCGCCACCAGGAAGCCGCCGTCGCGGCGTCCGGTTGGCCGGACATAGCCAACCAGGTACCAGGCGCGGCCTGCCAGCCACGCGTATCCGAGCCAGGAAGCATACTGCTCGTGGCCGTAAACTGTGGCGAGCCACAGGACCGGCAGGAACATGATCGTCTGCTCCAAGGTGTTCTGATGCGCGCGGAACACCCGTTCGAATTCCAGGTTGCCGGTAGTGGCCGGCGCCTTGATCTGGAAACGGCCGCGGGCGCGTCCGACCAGGGACATCGCGACGGCGATCAGAACAACATTGAGTGCGGTGATCAGCGCGGCATGAAGGTGCATGGAGCTTCCACGGAATAGGGGAAGCGCACTCTAGCCCTGACCGGGCGATTGCGCCAAATCGCTGCCCGGGTTTGCGGTATCGTTCTCGCCCATGGCGCGCATCCTCATACCCCTTCCGGATACCGATTTCGACCCGACCGAAGCGGCCGTGCCGTGGCGACTGCTGACCGACGCCGGGCATGCGGTCAGCTTCGCCACCGAGCGGGCCACGGCGGCGAGTTGCGATCCGCTGCTGCTGACCGGAGTCGTGTTCGGCCGCCTCGGCGCCGATGCCGGGGCCAGGGATTGCTACCAGCAGATGAGCACGTCGGCGGAATTCAAGCGCCCGATCGCGTGGCGGGAGATCGTCGCTGCCCAATTCGACGCGCTGCTCCTGCCGGGCGGCCACGCACAGGGAATGAAGCAGTATCTGGACAGCGTGGAATTGCGCGCCAAGGTCGCCGATTTCGTGGCGCTGAACCGGCCCATCGCGGCGATCTGCCATGGCGTGCTGCTGCTGGCGCGGACGCGGGATCCGGAGACCGGCGCCAGCGTGCTGTACCAGCGCAAGACCACGTGCCTGCCGAAGTACATGGAGATGCTGGCTTACGGCCTGACTTCCTGGAAGCTCGGCCGTTACTACCGCACCTATCCGGCCTACGTCGAAGACGAAGTGCGCGCGGCGCTGGCAACGCCGGCGCAATTCCAGCGCGGTCCGATCACGCTGGGAGCACGCGGGACTCGGTTGGACAACCGCGCCGCGTTTGTCGTGGAGGACGGCAACTACCTTTCGGCGCGTTGGCCGGGCGATGCCTATCTGCTGGCGAACAGACTCGTCGAACGGCTGGCGCAGTTGCGGCTGACCCGGGCGCCGGCCCGTGACGGAGTGGCGGCGGCGTGAGCGGCGCGGCGCATGCTGCCATGATCGACTGCACCCGGCAGTGGCTGGAGAAGGCGGTCATCGGACTGAACTTGTGTCCGTTCGCCAAGGCCGTGCACGTGAAGCAACAGATCCGCTACGTGGTCAGCGACGCGACCAGCGAAGAGGCGCTGCTGGCCGATCTGCTGCACGAACTCGAGTGGCTGTATGACGCCGATCCCGCGCAAGTCGAGACCACCTTGCTGATACATCCCTACGTGCTCGGCGATTTTCTCGACTACAACCAGTTCCTGGAAGTCGCCGACGCTGCCGTTTCCGAACTGGAGCTGGACGGTGAAATCCAGGTGGCCAGCTTCCACCCCGATTACCAGTTCGCCGACAGCGGTCCGAACGATATCGAGAACTTCAGCAACCGCTCGCCGTATCCGACCTTGCACCTGCTGCGCGAAACCAGCATTGCCAAAGCGGTGTCGACGTTCCCGGACGCCGCCAGCATCTACCAGCGAAACATCGACACCTTGCGCGCACTCGGACACGCCGGCTGGAAACAACTCTGGACCACCGACGGCACCTAGCCGCGCCACCTGTGGGAGCGGCTTCAGCCGCGATGCTCTTGCCTTCTGTTCTTCGACCCGCCGCCCAGAACTTGCACACGGCCGCCGGCCCCAGCCAGCGATTGCTTTTCGGGCATGGGAAACATCCTGTTTCCATGCCCGCGCCGGCCATCCCTGGCCGGCTTGTCGCAATCACTGGCTGGGTCCGACGTCCACTCTGTGGGTGCGGGCTTCTTCAATGGGAGCGAAACGCATACGGCAGCTCATTGCCAGAAGGGGCGGTTTTTGTTCTCCCCTTTGCGTGACCAAGCAGACTTCGCGTGTTGCTGGCTGCCTTCGCGCTGGTAACGACCGCGCGCTTTGCTGTCCCCAGCCAGGCGGAGACGACCCGTACCGTGGGACGGCGGAGGATGCCCACCTCCGGCGGCC
>JBAZBG010000275.1:0-4152 GCA_041671585.1 Arenimonas sp.
ACGCATCGGCGCCTGCCAGCGCACGCGCAACACGCTCCAGGCCATGGCCGTAGCCATCGGCCTTGACCACCGCCATCACCTGCGAATTCGGCGCAAGCAGCCGCACCTGCGCCAGGTTATGACGCAAGGCATCGATATGGATGGTGGCCGTGGTAGCCCGGGACATCAGCAAATTCTAACGGATTTTGTGGGAGCGGCTTTAGCCGCGATTGCCGCTACATTGTGGGAGCGGCTTTAGCCGCGATTGCCGCTACATTGTGGGAGCGGCTTTAGCCGCGATTGGTCTTGTTGATTGAAGAGCTATCGCGGCTGAAGCCGCTCCCACATTCTTTGGTTATTCGAAGGAGCCGGTGCTGTCGCGGGCCAGGTTGTCGAAGCGGGTGTATTCGCCGAAGAATTTCAGCTTGCACATGCCGGTCGGGCCGTTACGTTGCTTGCCGATGATCACTTCGGCGAGGCCCTTGTCGGCCGATTCCTTGTTGTAGTACTCGTCGCGGTAGATGAAGACGATGATGTCGGCGTCCTGCTCGATGGCGCCGGATTCGCGCAAGTCGGCCATTACCGGGCGCTTGTCGGTGCGCGATTCCAGGCCGCGGTTGAGCTGCGACAAGGCCACCACCGGTACGTTGAGTTCCTTGGCCAGGGCCTTGAGCGAGCGGGAAATCTCGGAGATTTCCGTGGCGCGATTTTCGCCAGTGCCGGGCACCGTCATGAGCTGCAGGTAGTCGATCACGATCAGACCGAGGTCATGCTCGCGCTTGATCCGTCGCGCCTTGGAGCGCAGCACGTCCGGCGACAGCGCCGGCGTGTCGTCGATGAAGATCTTGACGTCGGAAAGCATCTTGATCGCCATGTTCACTCGTGACCAATCTTCATCTTCCAACTGGCCGGTGCGCAGGCGCGTGGCGTTGATGCGGCCGATCGAGGAAATCAGGCGGAATGCCAGCTGCGATGCGGACATTTCCATGGAATAGACCGCGACCGCCTTCTTGGTCTTGAGCGCGGCGTATTCGGCCATGTTCAGAGCCAACGTGGTGTTGTGCACGCAGATGTCGTTGGCGATGAAGTTATGCGTCTCGGGCACGGTCAAGTCGTAAACCTGCTGCTCACCGGTGGCGATGATCGACTCGATCCGGTCCCAGACCACGTCGCTGCTTGCCAGCGCCGCCAGTCCGGCGTCCTGCAGCACCATGGCAATCCGGGCGAGCCGATCGCGCGACAGCGCGCGCTTGCCGACATGGCTGTTGGAATCGTTACAGCCGGTTCGACGCGCCAGCTCGGCCCAGGACATGTCGCCCTTGGCCTCAGCGATCCTGTCCCAGACCGCCACCGGGATGTGGTCGACGTTGCTGTGCGCGCCACGCCTGGCAAGCGACGCTTGCACGGCGTCGACAGCCGCTTGCTTGCCGAAAATGCCGATCTCACCGATCAAGGTCCGGATCGAATCCGCGTCGGTGATATCCAATTGCCAAGCCGGGCGCCGCGTGTCCCGGTACTTCACCCAGCGCTGGCGCAGTTTGGCAATGACGCCAAAGCGCAGCAACAGGTGCTGTACTTGCCGCGCGAGCCGTTCGGACACGCTTGCGTAGCCAAGCTGGGCCTGGCCGGAGGCCAGCACCGTCGCCCAGCCGTCGGTGGCGAACAGCCGGTTCAGGAAGTGCGCCAACTGTTCGCGCGGCAGGCGGAAAATCGCAGCGGGTATGGATTTCCCATGCGCGTCCTTGCCCATCAGGCCCAACTCGCGCAACCACAACGTCATCGGGTTGGGGGCATTCCTGGACGCGGCGGCGATGCCGCCCGCTGCCAATGCCGTCGGCTCGATCGCCAGCTCGCCGCACAGGCGGCCAAACAAATCGGTATCGGGCACCGTCTGGCCGTGGCGCCAGTGGGTGATGCTCGCTGGCGCGACGTTCAGCGCCGACGCAAGGCTTGATGCAGTCCGGCCGCTGGCGACGATTCCGGCATCGAGCGCCCGTGCGAAACGATCACGGCGCATCGACACTTCATTCGCATTGGCACCGACCCGCCAGGACGAAGCGAAGCCGGGGCGTTTTTCGGTCGGCGTTGCCGTCACGCCGCCGAAAGCATCGACCGCGGCCATGAACTCGGCAACGATCTCGGGGTTGGTATTGGTGAACTTGGGCTGGCTGCTGGTGAGCCCGCCGTCGCCAATCAGATAGGCGAGCAAGGTGACTTCGCACTCGCGCATTGGCTGGTCGCCAAATACGGGCAGGCATCGCGGCACGGCGATGTAGTCGCCCTCTTGCAACTCGAGCAGCGGCTTCCAGCCATCCAGGGTCAGGAACGGATGCGGCGCCGTGGTCTCGACCCGGCGACCCAGGCGCGTGCGGACCTCGAAGGTCGGCTTGATCCCGTCGTCGATGAAATCGGACGGCGTCGTGCGTGCAAGGCGGTGCTCGTCGGTCAGCGTGCCGATGCCGCCAGCCCGCGTCTTGCAGATTTCCTCGATGGTGGAGACCGAACCGTCGTCCAGGACGAGCTCGGAGTCGGCGCTCAAGCATTTTCCCATCGCCGGACGCGCCGCGAGAATAATCAAATCCGAAGGCTGCAAGCCCGCCGTCATCTCGTCGAAATCATGAAACCCGGTCGGCAGGCCGGTGACCGTGCCCTGGTTCTCGTAGCGTTCCTGCAGGAGCTGGAAAGCTTCCTTCATCGCCTCGCGCAAGGGCACGAAATCGGCGCGACCGCGGCGACCTTGCTCGGCGATGCGGAATACTTTCATTTCCGCGGCCGACAACACTTCCTGGCTGTCGCGGCCCTCGGGCTGGAAGCCGTCGTTGACGATCTCGGTGCCGGCCTCGATCAGCTGGCGCATCACCGATTTCTCGCGCACGATCTCGGCGTAGGCGCGGATGTTGGCGGCCGACGGCGTGGTGCTGGCCAGTTCGATCAGGTAACTGGTGCCGCCGATCTGCTCGGAAAGATTGTTCGCCTCGAACCATTCGCCCAGCGTCACTGCGTCGAACGGCTTGCTCTTCTCGGACAGCTCGCGGATGCCGCGGTAAATCAGCCGATGATCGCGCCGGTAGAAATCGTGCTCGGTCAGGAAATCGCCGACGCGGTCCAGCGAGTCCGGCGCCAGCATCAGCCCGCCAATGACCGCCTGTTCGGCTTCCACCGACTGCGGCGGTACGCGCAAGGCATCTAGTTTGCTGTCGGAACGAAACGATTCGGGGCGTGCGGACATGATTTTATTTTTCTCGTCGCCATCGAAACCACGGGGTCTCGACAGGGAGTGCCATCCTACCGGGCTTGACGGAAAAGCGTTACGCATAAGCCTGTGGATAACCGGTGTGCATCTCACGGATTGAGACACGGCGCGGGCGGCATAAAAAACGGCCGCCTTTCGGCGGCCGTTGCGACAACTGTATTGCGTTTCGTGCGTGGCGGCTACGCTTCCGGAACGACCGTGACCTTGACCTTGGTCTCGACGTCGGCATGCAGATGCACGGTGACCTCGAATTCGCCGGTGCGGCGGAAAGCGCCTTCGCTCATGATCACTTCCGACTTCTCCAGCTTGTGGCCGGCGGCGGTGAAGGCTTCCGCGATATCGCGGGCGCCGACCGAACCGAACAACTTGCCTTCGGTGGAAGCATTGGCAGTAATCGTCACCGAGGCGCCTTCCAGACCAGCCAGGCGAGCCTGGGCAGCGGCGAGGACCGCATCAGCCTTGGCTTCGTATTCGGCGCGCTTGGCTTCGAACGCAGCAACGTTGGCGGCGGTTGCCGGCACGGCCTTGCCGTAGGGAACCAGGAAATTGCGGCCGTAGCCCGGCTTGACATCGACCTTGTCGCCAAGGCCGCCGAGATTGACGACTTTTTGCAAGAGAATCAGCTTCATGATGCAGCTCCGTTACGTTAGCGGGACGCGAGGTCCCGCAACTGTGGCTGTCCGTAAGGACGAAAAAGAATCAGACGTTGTGGTTGTCTGTATAGGGGATCAAGGCCAGGAAGCGAGCGCGCTTGATCGCGGTCTGCAACTGACGCTGATACTTGGCCTTGGTGCCGGTGATGCGACTCGGCACGATCTTGCCGTTCTCGCTCAGGTACTGGCGCAGGGTGCCCAGGTCCTTGTAGTCGATCTCGGTGATGCCTTCGGCGGTGAATTTGCAGAACTTGCGGCGGCGGAAAA
>JBAZBG010000276.1:0-4133 GCA_041671585.1 Arenimonas sp.
ATTTCGACGACGCCGTGTATTGCGAACCCGATGCCAAGGGCTTCCGCCTGATCGTGGCGATCGCCGATGTCTCGCACTACGTGCACCCGGGTACGTCGCTCGACGACGAGGCGGTGTTGCGCAGCACTTCGGTCTACTTCCCGGGTTTCGTGGTGCCGATGCTGCCGGAAACCTTGTCCAACGGCATCTGTTCGCTGAAGCCGAAAGTCGATCGCCTGTGCTTCGTGTGCGACATGCACGTCGACTTCGAGGGAAAAGTCGGCAAATCGAAGTTCTACGAAGCGGTGATGAATTCAAAGGCGCGGCTCACCTACACCCAGGTTTGGAATGCCGTCGGCGAGAACGATCCCGAGGCGCGCGAATACATCGGCTCGCTGATGCCGCAGATCGAGCGCCTGCACCAGCTGTACCAGATCCTGGCCAAGGCCCGCGCCCAACGTGGCGCTATCGAGTTCGAGTCGAGCGAGGTGCGCTTCATGCTCGATACCAAGGGCGAAGTCATCCAGGGCGGCATGCTGGCGCGCAACGACGCGCACAAGCTGATCGAGGAATGCATGATCGCGGCCAACGTCGAGGCCGCGCGTTTCATCCTCAGCAAGCAGATTCCGGCGCCGTTCCGCGTGCACGACCGGCCGCCGGAATCCAAATACGCCGACTTGCTCGAGTACCTGACCGAGTTCGGCTTGCGCCTGCCGCCATGGAAGGACGTACAGCCCCGGGATTTCACCAACCTGCTGAAGAAAATTCGTGCCAGGCCGGATGCCGCACTGCTGGAAACCGTGCTGCTCCGATCGCAGAGCATGGCCGTGTATTCGACCGACAACAAAGGCCATTTCGGCCTCGCGCTCGACGCCTACGGGCATTTTACCTCGCCGATTCGGCGCTATCCCGACTTGCTGCTGCATCGGTCGCTCAAACACGCCCTGATCAGGGGCAGCGAAGATGGCTTCCGCTATTCGCCAGTGGAGATGGCTGCGTTGTGCGTGCAATGCTCGGAGAAGGAACGGCGAGCCGACGAGGCGCAACGGGAAGTGGACGAGCGCTATCGCAGCGCCTGGATGGAGCAGCACGTCGGCAGCGAGTTCGACGGGGTCATCAGCGGCGTCACCAGCTTCGGGCTATTCGTGGAACTGAACCTGTCCAAGGTCAACGGCCTGGTGCACGTGACGCAATTGCCGCACGATTACTGGCACTTCGATCCCTTGCGCAAATCGCTGAAGGGCGAGCGCAAGGGCATGTCGTTCCGGTTGGGCGATGCGATCCGTGTGCTGGTACTGCGCGCGAGCGTCGAGGATCGCCGCATCGATTTCAAGCTGGTGTTGCCGGCGCAAGAACAGAAGAAGAAAAAGGCCTGGGCCGAGTGAGAGATTTCCTATGAGCAGCAAGGGCACCTGGATCGCCGGGATCAACGCGGTCAGCGCGGCGCTGGAACACGACCTGGGCAATGTTCGCGAAGTGTTGATCGAAGCCGGCGGCAAGAATCCACGCTTGACCGAGATCGAGGAGACTGCGCGCCGGCACGAAATTTCGGTCCGGCGCATCGCCTTGCAGGCGCTCGACGGTGTGGCTGGCGGTCTGCGCCACCAAGGCGTCATCGCCCGCTACGAGGCGCCCAAGCAAGTCGAGGAGAGCGCGCTTGCCGGGTTGATCGAAGCGGCGAACGGCAAGGCGCTAATACTGGTGCTCGACGGCGTGCAGGACCCACACAACCTCGGCGCCTGCCTGCGCAGCGCGGCGGCGGCGGCGGTCACCGCGGTGATCATTCCCAAGGACAAGGCGGCGCCCATCAATGCGACTGTGCGCAAGACGTCGGCGGGCGCGGCCGACCGTATCCCGGTGATCAGCGTCACCAACCTCGCTCGCACCTTGCGCGCGATCAAGGAAGCGGGCGTTTGGGTTTACGGTCTCGATGGCGAAGCGCCGGCTACCATCCATGGCGTTGACTTCAGGGGCAATGTCGCGCTGGTCCTGGGTGGGGAAGGCGAGGGCATGCGCCGGCTGACACGCGAGCACTGCGACGGACTGATCAAGATTCCAATGCCCGGCAACATGGAAAGTCTCAACGTCTCGGTCGCCACCGGCGTGGCGCTATTCGAAGTGGTAAGGCAGCGTCTGGGTGCGCCCGCATGCTGAGCCTGCAATGGTTCGATTTCGTCGGTTTCGCCGGCGTATTGATGGTACTGCTCGCCTACCTGGCGTTGCAGACCGACCGCCTGGATGGCCATGGCTTCAGGTATTCGCTTCTGAACCTGGTCGGCGCGGGCGCGATCCTGATGCCTGTCGTGTATGCCGAACAACTGAACTTCTCGGTGCTGTTCATCGAACTGGCGTGGATGGCGATCAGCGCCTACGGTATCTGGCAAGCCCTGAAGCTAAAGCTCACCAAACCCAAGCCGAAAATGTAGGAGCGGCTTCAGCCGCGATGCTTTTTTTCGGAGAGCATCGCGGCTGAAGCCGCTCCCACGAGAGCATCGCGGCTGAAGCCGCTCCCACCAGAGCATCGCGGCTGAAGCCGCTCCTACATTCAGTCGGGCTGGGTGAGCCAGGCGGCGAGGTCGGGGCTTACGCCGGGGATGGTGGCCCAGTCGACGTTGTCGATCTGGTGCGGATCGAGGAAGCGCTGGGCATAGTCGCGGTAGACGCGTTCGCGCAGGAAGATGTCGAACAGGTCGGGATCGACGTGGTTGTCCAGCTTCATGCGGCCGAGGATGCGTAGCGATTCCGACAGGCTCATGCCGTGTTTGTACGGCCGGTCGCGCGCGGTCAGCGCCTCGAAAATATCGGCGATACCCATCACCCGGGCCGGAATGCTCATCTGGTCGCGGCTCAAGCCCTTCGGGTAACCCTTGCCGTCCATTCGTTCATGGTGGCCGCCGGCGTACTCCGGCACCTGGGTCAGGTGCTTGGGCCACGGCAGGGCTTCCAGCATGCGGATCGTCATGACGATGTGGTGATTGATGATGTCGCGTTCGGCCTTGGTCAAGGTGCCGCGGCGGATGGTCAGGTTCTCCAGCTCGTCGGCGGACAGCAAGGGCCGGGTCTTGCCTTCATGCGTGCGCAATTCCAGGGCAGCCATGCGCGTGATCGCCTCGATGTTGGCGTCGTCCATGAACTCGCCGCCGGTGTTGGAGCGGTGCACCAGGTCGCGGTCGGCGGCGATTTGCCGCAAGCGCTCGGCATGTTCGGCCTCGTTGATCTCGCCCTTGAGCCGGGCAATCTCGGCGTCGCGCAACAACAGTTCGAACCGGGTGTCGATCAATTCGATGCGGTCGAACAGGGTCTGCAACTTGGTCGCCTTGTCGACCACGTGCACTGGCGTGGTGATCTTGCCGCAGTCGTGGAGCAGGCCGGCAATCTTCAGTTCGTAGCGATCGGCCTCCGTCATGTCGAAATCGGCAAGCGGTCCTTCGCGCACGCGGGCTGCCGCTTCCGCGAGCATCATCGTCAGCACTGGCACGCGATCGCAATGGCCGCCGGTGTAGGGCGACTTTTCGTCGATCGCGGTGTTGATCAGGCTGATCAGCGATTCGAACAGTGTTTCCAGCTGCTCGATCAGTTGCCGGTTGTTGAGCACGATCGATGCCTGGGAGGCCAGCGATTCCACCAACTGCTGGTCCGCATGCGAGAAGGGTCGGACCGAGCCGTCCGCTTCCTTGGCATTGATCAATTGCAGCACGCCGATCACGGCGCCGCTGTGGTCCTTCATGGGCACGGTCAGGAAGGACTGCGAGCGATAGCCGGTCTTCTGGTCGAACGCCCGGGTGCCGGAAAAATCGAAACCTTCGGCCGAGTAGGCATCGGGAATGTTGATGGTATGGCCGGTCAGGGCCGCCTGCACCACCACCATGGTGTCGTTGGCATTGCCCTGGGCGTCGTACAGCGGCAGCGGGGCGAAGTCGATCGGCTCGCCGTGCTTGCCGCCCATGAAGAAGCCAAGGCTGTCGTTGCGCAACACCTCGAAAACGAGCGTCTGGTCCTTGACCCGGTACAAGGTGCCGCCGTCCGCGTCGGCAAAGTCGCGGGCCGCTTCCAGGATGCGCTCGAGCAAGGTGCCGACGTCGCGCTCGGACGACAGGGCCACGCCGATGGCGTTCAGCGTCTCAAGACGGGTCAGGATCTCGTCTTCGCTGTTC
>JBAZBG010000277.1:0-4116 GCA_041671585.1 Arenimonas sp.
CGATGACGTTGCCGACCCTGCCAAAGGCGGTGGTCCGGATGACCACGCCATCGGTGTCGGCCGCGCCACCCGGAAACTGCGCGTAGCCAAGCAGGCCGTCGTCGAGGGGACAGACCCACAGGTTCAGATAGTCGTCGCGCGGCCAGGCTGCCACGCCGGTGGGAGCAGTCTTGATCAACGCGTCCAGCTGCCGGGTCGCGCCCGATGAGGCGTCGTAGGGAAACTTCCTGGCGTCGGTCCGGAAGCGGGTGATGCCGGTCGTCGGCCGTCCCTGCGGATCGCGCTGGGCCAGCGCGAACTCGATCAGCGCATCGCCGGCGTTGGCCTGGAAGGCCGCTGGAATGGCAGTACGGTCCGCATTTCGAAAGCGGAAGTCTTCATTGAGCACTTCGAGCTGACTGTGGACTTGTTGCTCGGAAATATTTTCTTCAGCCGTGCGATACACGACGTGGACCACGACCGGAATGGTGATCACCTGCGTGCGTGGCAACGGACGCGCCATTCGGGTGAAGCTTTCGATCCGCCGCCGTCGCGTCCGGTAGGCCTCGTCGATCGCGGCCAGTTCGAAGTGGTGGGGCATGGTGGCGCAGATGCGACGCTGGCGACTCATGGTGGAATCCTGTGGGGCTGACTCGCCGACAGGTTAACCCACCCGAAGAAAAAACCGCGCCGAAGCGCGGTTTTTTGTTTTCGAACGAGTGCGCAACAATCAGGTGCGTGTCCGCCCGCGCGTAAACAGATTGACGATAGCAAGCAGGACTATCGCGCCCAACAGCGACACCAAAAAAGACCCAACGGAAAGTCCGGCATTGATCGTGCCGACGCCGACCAGCGGCGAGATGAACCAGCCGGCCAGCAGGGCGCCGATGATTCCGACCACGATATTCAAGATGATGCCCTGTTGCGCATCACGTTTCATGACAATGCTGGCGAGCCATCCGACGACGCCACCGATCACCAACCAAACGATAAGGCCCATGACATTTCTCCTAGTGAAATGAAGTCCGATTTCATCCGCATCGCCATCTATGGCAACTTGTTCATGCAAGGCGAATATGCGCTGAAATGCGTGTACGAGTTCTGAATAGCGCGCACCGTTTGCCTAATGTTCAAAAAACACCGGCTTGTTCATCGTGTCGAGCACGGTTCGCGTGGTGCCGCCGAGGATCAGCTCGCGCAGCCGCGAATGACCGTAGCCGCCCATCACCAACAGGTCGGCATTGGTTTCGTCGACATGACGCACCAGGCTTTCGGCTTCCGATCGTCCCTGCATCTGCTTGGCCACGATATTCACCGGCATGCCCAAGTGGGAAAGCTTCTGCGCGATGCGCTCGCCCGGCCCTTCGGGCTCCTCGGCCCGGGTTTTGTCCGGATCGATGATCAACAGCTCAAGGTGGGCGCCGGCTTCCAGGATCGGCAGCACGTCATGCACGACTCGGGTCGCCTCGCGCGAAGGTTGCCAGGCCAGCACTACCCGCTTTGGACTGGCTGGCAGCGGCGCGCCGGCCGGTACCACGATCACCGGTCGGCCCGACTGCATCAGCAGCGACTCGAAGGTTGCGCTCGTGGCTGAGCCCGCGGCCGCATCCGATTCCCGGCCGCCCATGACCGTCAAGTCGAAATAACGCGCCCGCGCCGCAAAGGCTCGTCCCCGACCGGCAGCGGTGGCTTCGAGAATCTGCACATCCGATTTCACGTTGGACTGGGCTAGCCGCCGCCGCGTCTTGTCGACCAGCGTTTCCGCAGCTTCCCTGGCCTGGTTGTAGGCCTTGGTGCTGGCTTCGTTGGCGGCGAAGCCGACTTCCGAAAAATAGGGCGCCGGCACTTCCAGGGCGACCAGCGCAGAAATCTGCGCACTATTCGCCGAGGCGAGCGCAATGGCCGATTCGAGGGCGGCGTCGTCGCTGGACGAGCCGAGAATTGGCAGGAAGATGTCTTTGATCATGGTCCTCTCTCCGGTGGACGAAAAAAGGTGTTGGGCAAAGCGTGCCCCCAAAAAAAGTCTATACCTGTCGGTTGGCCAGATACGCACCGGCTGGCCCCTGGCGAGCGTCGGTTCAGCTGCGGTATCCAATTGAAAAAACGGCGCCGCGTGGGCGCCGTTCGTGGCTGGTTCGGGTTACCAGACTTGGACTCTTTTCTCCGGCGGCAGGTAGCGCTGCTGACCGGCTTTCACGCCGAAGGCGGCGTACCACGCATCCAGATTGCGCACTGTCTCGGAACGGTATCTCGCCGGCGCGTGCACGTTGGTGAGCAGGCTATTGCGCAGTGCCGCATCGCGAACCTTGCTGCGCCAGGCCTGGGCCCAGCCCAGGAAGAAGCGTTGGTCGGGCGTCAGCCCTTCCAGGGTGACCGCGGGTTTGCCCTGCTGGGACAGTGTGTAGGCGTCGTAGGCCGTGGCCAGGCCGGCGACGTCGGCAATGTTTTCGCCCAGGGTCAGCTTGCCGTTCACCGCCGCATCGGGGAATGGCCGGTAGCCGTCGAACTGCGTGGCCAGCGCGGCGCCGGCCGCGTCGAAACGGGTGAGGTCTTCCGGCGTCCACCAGTTCGACAAGCGCCCGCTCTCATCGAACAGCGCGCCGCTGGAGTCGAAGCTGTGGGTGATCTCGTGGCCGATCACGCCGCCGATGGCGCCGTAGTTGACGGCATCGTCGGCATTGCCGTCGAAGAACGGCGCTTCCAGGATCGCGGCCGGAAAGATCAGGCGATTTTCCAGCGGCAGGTTCATCGCATTCACTTGCTGCGGCAGCAGGTACCACTCGGTGCGGACCACCGGTGTGCCCAGCTTGGCGAGGTTGCGCTGGTATTCGAACCGCTCGGCGCGCGCGGCATTGCCCAGCGCATCGTCGGCGCGAATTTCGAGCGCGGCGTAGTCGCGCCACACGTCGGTGTAGCCCATGCCGACCTTGAGCCCGGCCAGCTTGGCTTTGGCGCGCGCCTTGGTCTGCGCCGTCATCCAGTCCAGGCGATCGATGCGCCGGTCGAATGCGGCCAGGATGTTCTTGACCATTTCATCGGCGCGCGCTTTGGTCTGGGGGCTGAAATGCCGCTGCGCGTAGATTTTGCCCACTGCCTCGCCCAACGCGTTGTTGACCGAGGTGACGGCGCGTTTCCAGCGGTCCTGCTGTTGCGGCGTGCCGCTCAGCGCGGTGCCGTAGAAGGCGAAGCTCTCGTCGGCGAAGGCTTTCGGCAACAGGCTCGAGGCGCGGTCGAGCGCGTGAAAGGCCAGGTAGTTCTTCCAGGTATCCAGCGACTGCGAAGCGGTCAGCCCGGAAATGCCGCGAATAGCCTTGGGCTGCCAGACGACGAATTCGGCAGGTTCGAGCAGGCCCGCTCCGTCGAAAAACGCATTCCAGTCCAGTCCCGGCGCCTTGCTGGCGAAATCCGTTCGGCTCCAGTAATTCGCGCCGGCCTTGATGTCGTTGGTTTCCTCCTGCGTCGCATGCGTGCGCGCGATGGCGGTTTCCAGTTCGAGGATGCGCTTGGCCTTGGCCTGCGCATCGGCGATGCCGGCGAGCTCGAACACCTTCGCGATGTGCGCCACATATTGCTGGCGCAGTTCCGCCATGCGTCCGCCGGCAAGATAGAAGTCCCGATCCGGCATGCCCAGTCCGCCCTGCAACAGGTACGGCGCATATTGCGTGGGCTTGTCCAGATGCTGTGCCACCCATAGGCCGAACAGGCGGTCGGTGTAGTAATCGGTGGCGTTCATCAGGTCGACGTCGGCGCGCAGCGTCTGGCCGATGGCGCGGGCCAGCGCGGCGCGGTCGGCGATCGCGGCAATGGCGTCGAGTTCGGGCTGGACCGGTGCCAGGCCTTTGGCTTCGATCGCGGCTTCATCCATGAAGGCGCTGTAGTAGTCGCCAATCTTTCGGCCTTCCCCGGTGGCGCCCTTGTTCGCGGCGGCTTCCTCGATGATCGCCCGGGTCCGCGACAAGGCTTTTTCGGTCAGGGCGGTGAAGCTGCTGTAGCTGGAACGATCGGCGGGAATTTCGGTGTTCGTGTGCCAGGTGCCGTTGGCGTACTCGAAGAAGTCGTCACCGGGCGCCACGCTCCGATTCATCCCGGCGGTGTCGAAACCAAAGCTGCCGAACACGGGCTTGGCCGGCGCGGCAG
>JBAZBG010000278.1:0-1379 GCA_041671585.1 Arenimonas sp.
GGGGCCGTTGATCAGCGGCAGGTCTTCGCCGCCGAACGCGTTCAGCAGCGAACGGGCGAGCAGGCGACCGGCGGCATATTCGCCCTGTCGCGTGGCCACCGCGTTGGCAATCTGCTGGCGCTCGAGCGGATGGATGGCATCGGCATCGGCTTGCCGCGGGTCCATCTGCGCCAGCGCAACCGTCGCTGGCAGCAAGGAGCGGAACAGCATCGGGAATCCTCAGCGCGGACCACGATGCCGCGCGTGTGCGCACTGAGCGCCGTGCGCTCCGACACGCAGGCCAGCGCGCGCAACGCGACCCAGGCGATCAGGCTGACGGCCAGCGCTCACGCGCTCAGCGCAAACCAGGCGACCGTGCTGACGGCGCCGAGCAAGCCCACGGTCACGCCCAGCAGCAATTTCTCCTGCCGGCGCGAGCGCGCCAACGCCTCCCCGTACGGCATCGTGGTGTGCGCAATCATGGTGTACAGCGGCAGCCAGGTTTTCGGCAGCAAGCGGTTGAGCGCCACGTCGAGCCGTTTGCGCGCGACGAACCACGGCGACTGCACCTTCTGCTTGAGTTCGATGAAGTTCGCCTTCGACAGTTCCGCCAGCGTGTCGGTGTGCGGGCGCCGCGACAGTTCGTAGGCGGCAAACGCGGCCATGCGGTCGTCGCCGTGCTGCGCCAGCGCCGCCATCAGGGCCGAGCAGTCCTCGAATGCGGAGTTCATGCCTTGGCCGTAGAACGGATACACCGCATGGCAGGCATCGCCAACCAGCACGATCCAGTCCTGGCAGCTCCACGGCGCCGTGCGCGTGGTCACCAGCGAGCCGGTCGGATGCGTCTCCCACTGCTCGACCAGCGTGGGCAGCAGCGGCAGCAGGTCGGGAAAGTATTTCGTGAACAGAGCGTGCACGTCGGAAGCTGAATGCGTGGTCGCGAAACTATCCGGACCTTCGTGCGGCAGGAACAAGGTCAGCGTGTGCGAGCCGTCGCGATTGGGATGCGACACGAACAGGCAGTGCAGCCGCGGCCACACATGCAGCGCGGTCAACTCGATCGCCGAACTGCCGTCGGCGCGCGCGGCCAGCGAGAGTTCCTTGTAGCCCCACTCCAGGTATTCCTGATGGTACTCGGCGCGTTCGCCGCGCTGCATTTCCTGGCGCGCGCGCGAAAAGGCGCCATCGGCGCCGACCACCCAGCGCGGTCGCACCTGGACGCGCTCGCGGCCCGCTTCCAGCTCCAGCGTGCGCGCCTGTTTGTCGATCCGCGTCAGCCGCTGGTCGAAGTGCAGCCGCACTTGCGGATGCCGTTCGGCGTGGTCGAGCAGCAGGCAGTTCAGTTCATTGCGATCGATGGAATGCAGGACTTCGCGCGGGTCCTTGCCGTACGGCTGGAA
>JBAZBG010000278.1:1479-4108 GCA_041671585.1 Arenimonas sp.
CGGAAGTCCGGATTGCGCAGGCCGGGACTCTCGTTCTCGGCATGGAACTCGCCCAGCATCAGGCCGACATCGACGAAGCTGGCCTTGAGTTCGCTTTGCGCCTCGTCGAGCAACTTACCGGCGCCGCCGCCCAAGTGCGGGAACACCACCAGGATGGTCTTGTTGATGGCCATCGGACCGGTGCGCGGCTCGATCTCCAGGAACACCTCGCGGTACCGGCTGATCGCCTCGACGATGGTATGGCGGTCCGTGTTGGGCTCGTCGATCTCGGTCAGCCAGATCGTGTCCAGCGCCAGAGCAGTCGGCGTAAACGGGCACACCGGCCCCGGTCGTCCAACGTCCGGGTGCGGCCGCGCGAGGAAATTGTTCACCCATGCCAGGATCACCGCCAGCGGCGCATGTGCGGGCAACTCGCGTTGCACGTCCGAAGCGCGCAGCAGTCGACCGCGGCCGAGTGCCTCCGATTTCTCGTCCATCCGCTGGCTGGCCCGGTGCATCGGGCACTCGGATTCCGGCAGCGAAATCGCATCATTGTCTGGGTTCATTCCATTCCCCCGTCCGTGTTGTCAGTGGCCTGGTTCAGGCCGTTTGGCGACGCACGCTCAGTGGTCGCATGTCGGTCCAGACCTCGCCGATCATGGCAAGGCATTCGTTCTTCGAACCCTGAAGGCCGGCATCGCGCCAGCCCGCCGGAATCTGATGGCCGACAGGCAGGATCGAATACTGTTCCTCGTGGTTGACCACCACGCGATGCGGGCCGAGGTCGATTTCTTCGTCTTGCATGACAGCTCCTTGGTGATTCAGGCAACGCAATTGGGTAAAGGGTCGGTGTCCGCGCTGGCGATCGGCGCGTCGGGCAGCTCGTCCTGGATGCGCCGGATCGAACGCACGGCATAGGCGCCGGCAACGCAGAGCATCATCAGCACGCCGAGCACCAGGAACATCAGGCCGAGGCCGCGACCCGGCCCGGTGCCGATGACGGCGCCCACCGAACCGGCCAGCAGTCCGCCCGGCACCAGCCAGGGTTCGAACACGTGCTCGGCCAGCGGCCCTGCCAGGCAGTAACCCAACGGCATCGCCGCCTCCGAGAGCACGCGCTGGATGGCGAAGCAGCGACCCTGCAGATGCGCGGGAACCTTGCTTTGCCAGAGCGCGGCATTCGAGGCGTTGATCACCGGCAAGGTCAGGAAGAACGCGAAACCGGCGACCACGACCAGCGTGAACGAGGGCGCCAGGCCGTGGATGGCCAGGAACAATCCGGCCAGCAAAGAAAAGCCGAGCACGCCGTCGATCAGCCGGCGCGGGCCGCCCCAGGTGCTCATCAGCAGACCGCCCAGCAGCAGACCGGCGCCGCCGATCGCCATCTGCACGCCAAGCAAGGCCACGTCGGCGAAGGACAGCACCAGTGGCGTGATCGCGATGCTGGCGATGCCGAACAGGAAGTTGCTCAGCCCGAACACCGTCAGCAGACCCAACAGTCCCGGCCGCTCGCGTACATAACGAAAACCGGTCGCCGCTTCGCGCCAAAGATCGCCGTCGCCGTCTTCGCTGCCGCGCTGCGGCCGCGGCACGCGCGCGAACAACAGCGCGACGACGCCGGCCAGGAAGGTGAGCGCGTCGACCAGCAACACGCCCTGCATCGAAATCGAACTGACCAGCACGCCGGCCAGCAAGGGACCGCCGACCTGGGCGACGGCGAAGCCGGTCTGCACCAGGCCGTTGACCCGGGTCAGCTGATCCTGGTTGACCAGCAAGGGAATGCTGGCCAGATAGGCCGGTTGCAGGAATGCGTTGGCCAGGGCCGACACGCCGACCGCGACATAGACATGCCAGAGCGCCAAGTGGTCGGTGGCGAACAGCGCCACCAGCGCCAGCATCGTCAACGCCGACAAGGCCTCGCAGGCAATCATCGTGCGCCGGCGATCCCAGCGATCGACCAGCGCGCCGGCGATCGGGGAGATCAGCAAGGCCGGCACCGCCATCGCGACGAAGATCAAGGCGAAGCGCGTGGTCGAGCCGGTGGTCTGCAAGACCCAGATGCCGAGTGCGAACGAGGTCAGCCGCGAGCCCACGCCCGAGACCAGTTGGCCGACCCAGATCAGCAGGAAATCGCGCATGCCTGCGGTCCGGTTCATGCTTCGGCCTCGATTGCCGCCGGCAGGAACCGGCGCGCCTGCAGGAAGCGCAGGTAGACCGCAAACAAGGCCGCGTCCGCGGGCGGACAGGCAAGGCCGAATGGCGCGACCGCATTGGCGGTAACGCTGCAATCGAACTGCGGCTCGCGCGCATCCGGTTGTTCCGCAAACAGCCCGGCGAAGACCGCCAACGCGTTATCGCGCGACACCGCGGTGGCCGCCAGCAGCGCGCTGCGCCACTGCGCATAGTCGACTTCCGCCACCGGGTAACCGGCGGCGCGCAGCGCGGCGATCGCCGATGGGATCGGCAGTCGCTGCGGATTGAAGAAGTGGAAGTTGCCATTGGCGTCACCGGCGCCGAGCGCCAGCCGCACGATCGAACGCCCGACATAGTCGACCGGCGCCATGTCGAAGCCTTCGTCGGGCAGGTGCGGCGCCACGCCCAATTGCACGCAACCCTTGAGCCAGGCGTTGAAGTAGTCGCCCAGGTTGCT
>JBAZBG010000279.1:0-4099 GCA_041671585.1 Arenimonas sp.
ACCGAGACCAGGTTGCGCGAGCGCACCAGCGCTTCGCGCATGCGCATTGGACCGGAGAACTTGCCGTCGTCGTTCTGCGGTCGCCAGACATGGCCGACGCGGTCCCGGAACACCACCGGCGCGTCGAGTACGATCGACGCCGGCGTGTATCCACGTTCCATCGCCGCCGAGTACAGGAATGGCTTGAAGCTCGAGCCCGGCTGGCGCTGGGCCTGGACGGCCCGGTTGAATTTGCTCCGGGAGAAGCTCAGGCCGCCAACCAGCGCACGCAGGGCGCCGTCCTCGGGCTGCAGGGAAACCAGTGCAGCCTCGGCTTTCGGCGCCTGGGTAAGCTCAAACTGTCCGGGCTTTTCCCCGGCAGAGACCCGAACGATGTCGCCGCGCTTCAGCAAAGCGCCGGGCAAGCGGCCGGTCCACTTGGTCGATTGCGCGTCGAGCACGATCGGCTCGCCGGCGAGCATCAACACGGTCGCCTTGTCGCCGCTCACCGACGTCACCAGGGCCGTCGGCATGCCGGCGATGAACAGGTAGGTCCGCAAGCGCGCGCGCAGGGCCGCGTCGGATTCCGTGCCGGTCAGCTCCAGGTGGGCTTCGGCGCCACGCCAGCCATGGCGGCGATCATATTCGACCAGGCCCGTGCGAACCGCCTGGGCGGCCGCAACCTGGTCGTTGCTCTTGACCGTCGTGAATACCCGGTAGCCACTGGTCTCGGACTCGTCGCCGTAGCGCTCCTGCATGGACTGGCGCACCATTTCAGCCAGGTAGGGCGCATCCAGTTCGACCTTGGGCTCGTGCGGACTGGCCCGGCTCGGCTCGCTGCGCGCCAGTTGTTCCTGCGCTTCGGTAATGAAGCCGACTTCCCGCATGCGCTGCAGCACATAGTTGCGGCGCTCGATATTGCGCGCCGGATTGATTATCGGGTTGCCGCTGGACGGATATTTCGGCGTTGCCGCCAGCGCGGCGGCCTCCGCCAGCGTCAACTGGTCGAGCGGTTTGCCGAAATAGAATTCGGCCGCGGCGACCACGCCGTAGGCGCGATTGCCAAAGAAAATCTTGTTGAGATACAGCTCGAGGATCTCGTCCTTGGTCAGCTCGCGCTCCATTTTCAGGGCCAGCAGCATCTCCATCAGCTTGCGGCTGTAGCTGTATTCCGAACTGAGGTAGAAATTCTTGGCGACCTGCTGGGTAATGGTGCTGCCGCCCGGCACGCGGGCGTTGTCGGTGGTGGCCAGCAGCCAGAGCGCGCGACTGATTCCGCGGTAATCCAGGCCCTCGTGCTTGTAGAAGCGGGCATCCTCGATGGCGATGAAGGCCTGCTTGACCGGCAGCGGGATCTTGTCGACCTTGATCGGATAGCGCCGGGTCTCCCCGAACAGCGCGATCAGCTTGCCGTCGCTGGAATAGACGCTCAACGGCACCTGCAGGGCGACATGGCGAAGCTCCTGCACGTCGGGCAGGCGCGGCGCGATAAGCCAATACAGGATGCCCAGCGCCAGCACGCCAAGCCCCAGGGCAAGGGCGGCGAACACGGCCAGGCGGCGCAACCAGCGGGTAATCGGGGCCATCCTGGGCCTCTTCCTCGTTTACATCGGGCGGGACGGAGAGTATAGAACGAGGCAGGCTGAAGCCGAGCCGAAGGGGTCGGCCGGTCCGGGAATCGCCCCAAAAATCGTTAAGGAGGATGGGGCAAATCGGGGGAATGTTCGAAAAGATGGTCGGGGGCATTGCCATTTCGGAAAATTTCGTTATTAATGTAACGGCGCACGAATAGCGTGTAAGCGCCCGTGGCAAGGGGAGAAACCGTGGGTCTTTTCGGAAAAACCAATCCACCGCTGGTCGGCCTGGACATTAGTTCCACCGCCGTCAAGCTGCTCCAACTCACTGAGAGCGGGGGTCGTTACCGCGTTGAACACTACGCGGTGGAGCCGCTCCCGCCCAATGCCGTGGTCGAAAAGAACATCGTCGAGGTCGAGGCCGTGGCCGAGGCCATCCGGCGCGCGGTGGCCCGATCCGGCACCAAGGCGCGGCACGCCGCGGCCGCCGTGTCCGGCTCTTCGGTGATCACCAAGATCATTCCCATGCAGGGCGACCTGGACGCGGATGCCCTGGAAGACCAGGTGCAGATGGAGGCGTCCAACTACATCCCGTATCCCATCGAGGAAGTCAGCCTGGACTTCGAGGTGCTCGGCCCGGTGCCGAACAACCCGGAAATGATCCAGGTTCTGCTGGCCGCCTCGCGCACCGAAAACGTCGATGTCCGGCAGTCCGCGCTCGAACTGGGCGGCATGA
Organism: Arenimonas sp.; assembly: GCA_041671585.1. Lineage (GTDB taxonomy): Bacteria > Pseudomonadota > Gammaproteobacteria > Xanthomonadales > Xanthomonadaceae > Arenimonas. Next base: position 2,290 of record JBAZBG010000279.1, read on the forward strand.
CGGCCAAGGTGATCGACGTTGAAGCATTCGCCATGGAAAACGCCTTCAAGCTGGTTGCCGACCAATTGTCGGTGCCGCGCGATGCGATCGTGGCGCTGGTCGACATCGGCGCAACGATGACCACCCTGAACGTGTTGCGCGCCCAGCGCAGCATCTACACGCGCGAGCAAGTATTCGGCGGCAAGCAACTGACTGACGAGGTCATGCGCCGCTACGGGCTCAGCTACGACGAAGCCGGCCAGGCAAAGCGCCAGGGCGGACTTCCGGAAAGCTATGACGTCGAGGTCCTGGAACCCTTCAAGGAAGCACTGGTCCAGCAAGTCAGCCGATTGCTGCAGTTCTTCTATGCCGGCAGCGATTTCAACCGCGTCGACCAGGTCGTCCTGGCCGGTGGCTGCGCCTCCATCGCCGGCATTGCGCACCTGGTGGAAGAACAGATTGGCGTGCCGACGGTCATCGCCAACCCGCTCGCCAACATGGCGCTCGGTCCGCGCGTCCAGGCCCATGCCTTGGCCCAGGATGCGCCGGCATTGATGATTGCGTGCGGCCTGGCCCTGAGGAGTTTCGACTAATGGCCAAGATCAATCTATTGCCATGGCGCGCTGAGCGCCGCAAGGCACGCCAGCAGGAATTCTTTACCATGCTTGGCGTGGCTGCCGCCGCCGCCGCGCTGGTCAGCTTGCTGATCGTCATGTATTACATCGGTCAGATCGACGGCCAGAACAACCGCAACACCTATCTGACCAATGAAATTGCGAAGCTCGATGCCCAGATCGCGGAAATCGCCGAGCTGGACAAGAAGAAGTCGGGTCTGCTGAAGCGCAAACAGGTCATCGAGGAACTCCAGGCCAGCCGTTCGCAAATGGTGCACCTGTTCGACGAGCTCGCCCGCACCATCGCCGACGGCACGCAAATTATTTCACTGCAACAAAACGCTGCGGAAATGACACTTCTGGGTCGCGCGCAGTCCAATGCTCGCGTCAGCACTTACATGCGCAATCTCGACGCCTCGGGTTGGATGGGTAGTCCGGACCTGTCGGTCATCGAACTGCGCGGCTCCGACCCCGGGTTGCCTAACGAGTTTTCCTTGAAGGTAACGCTGAAGAACCCGAATGAGGCGCCGCCAGCCGGAACGGAGCCGGCGGAGGGCGCGGCTCCCGCGGCCGCGAGCGAGGCTGCCGTACCGGGCGAAACATCGGCCGCTCCGGCGCCAGCTGCAGCTACGCCCGCGCCAGCATCAGCGGCTCCAGCCACTTCGACCCCGGCGCCGGCAACCACGACGCCAGCGCCCACCACCACGACACCTGAGCCGACCACGCCACCGGCAGCGGCAGCGGGAGGCACGCCATGAGCAAGAGTATGGATCTGCGCCACCTGGACACCAGCAATCCGGGCTCGTGGCCGTTTCCGATCAAGATGGCCGCCTGCCTCTTCCTCGGGCTGGCGATCATCGGTCTCGCCTGGTACTTCTTCGTGGCGGACCGCCGCACCGAGCTCGAAGGGTTGATCGCCCAGGAAGCGACGCTGAAGGCCCAGTTCGAAGACAAGCAGGGACGCGCCGCCAATCTGGAGCCGCTGAAGCAGCAGCTGGCGCAGATGGAGTTGATGCTCCAGCAGATGCTACGCCAGCTGCCCAGCAAGAACGAAATGCCGGACTTGATAGTCGACGTTTCGCAGACGGCATTGGCCACCGGCATCAGCAACGAGCTGTTCCAGCCTGGGCCGGAAACGGCCAAGGAATTCTATGCAGAGAAGCCAATCGCCCTGCGCATGGTCGGCACCTACCACCAGTTCGGCGCCTTCGTCAGCG
>JBAZBG010000280.1:0-4091 GCA_041671585.1 Arenimonas sp.
CGCCCCCTTCCAGGCGATGGGCCGCCGTCAGCTTGTCGAGAAGGGAAAACCTCTGGAGAACGGGCTTGGACCGTCGAAAGGCCGATGCCGGGTCGGGAGTGACGATGAACAGATTGATGTCGCGGGTGCCGGTGTCGTGCCCGTCCACCTTGGCCGTGTCTCCGAGCGTGTCGGACAGGGCGCGTTCGAGCGATTGAATGTCATCGGGTGGCGCAAGCGATGAACTTCTAAACCTGAGTACAAGCTGATATTGCATCGACGGGAAGTCAGGACGAAGGACTCCCTCGCCGGCCGCTTCCGCGTGCGTGTCCGGCTGCGCGGCAGCTCGCTTCGCCGTCCTTTTCGCAGCCGGGTTCGCAGCCCTCGCCGCATCGCTGCGCCACTCCCAAACCTCGCCCGCGTCCGGGTCGACAGCCGTGCCGAAGCGTCGAAAGCCAAGCTTGGTCAAGATTGCCGTTGAAGCATTCGTCTCGGGAAGGGTGAACGCTGTGATGACGATGTCCGGGCAGGCGCCGCGCGCGATCAGACACAAATTCGTGGCGGTGTGGGTGGCGTAACCGCGGCCCTCCATTTCCGGAACGGTGAAATACGCAATCTCCACACGTCCGTCACGCGGCGCCCCAATGAACGCGCCGCCACCCACGGCGGTTTCTCCATCGACGGCTACGTAACTGACCCACGGGGCGTTGAATCCAATCCGGCGGTACAGCTCTGCCGAGCCCCGACAATTGCTTTCAACGGCAGGCGGTAGCTCGCCCAGTCGTCCGAGCGGCTCACCCGCCTCATTGCATTGAATCAATCGGAAGTTCATTGGAACCCAGTGTGACGAACGTGTCGGCAAACTTCAAAGTTGCGAAGAAGAGCAGGTCCCCTGCTTTGAGCGCACCTTCATCTTCCGGTGATTCGCCGAACGCTCGATGCAGGTAGGCGACCAATTCCGAGAGGGGCGGGCTCGGGGGTTCCTTGCGGCTGACTATTGAGAAAGAATCCGAACTCACAAGCTCTCCTTATGCTTGCCAGGGCCCCGTTCCTTGCTCGATTTGCCGCGGGTTGAGCAAGCCGGAATGGACGCGACCCTATTCCTCCTGGACCTATTGTCAGGGCGACGCTTGCGCCTTCGGATGCCAAAGCGGGTTCGGACCAACATACTTGAAAGTGTAATGGCTGTCCGGGAACACCGCGACGAGCCTAAGTTGCGTCGTGCCGGCATTGACGAAAGTATGGGGAATACCAGCAGGCACGCGCGCGACATACGGGCCCTTCGCAGTAAAACGCTTGGTGCCGATCACGTACTCGACGGCGCCTTCGTAGACAACATGAGCTTCTTCGCTCTCGTGGGTGTGAAGGGGAGGGCCGCCTCTGGGGGACGTGTCGGTCATGATGATGGATAGACTATCGAAACCGTGCTTGTCCCCGCGCATGAGGTGGATATCCTCACCCGGTCCAGCATCTATGTGCTCAAGTTGATCGAGTCGCAGGACATAGTCGCTTGTCGCTGGCGCGACCGATGCCCGCGAAGTGTCGACTACAGCGGATCCCCTGGAGTCTGCGCAGCCAACAGCAGACGCCAGTGCAAGGCAGGCAAACATGAGTCGCATAACATCTCCGTTGATCAGCGACGCCCTTCGCGCCAGAGCATAACTGAAATTCCGCCAAGGACCGTACGGGCAATTGCCGCCATTATTGGCTTAGCTCCTCGCACCTGCAGAATATGGTTCCGGCCTCCACTGCCTTGGCAATCACTTCCTTGTGCTTTCGTCGCAGCCCGACAACGCTTACTACAGTGCCTTGTCCTTCCGCTATTAGCCTGACGCCGCAAAGCGCCAAGCCGGGGTTGTTGGTGGCCTTGAGCGCATACCAGCTAGATCCATCAGGGTCATCGCCCGTGTCGACAAACAGGCTTGTGGACGGGGAAGCGCGAGTAGTCAATCCAGTCATCAGTCCAAGACTGGACATTTCGGAGCTCTTTTCACCGCACTGACTCTTCGATAATCCGCTTCGAAGTGTTTCGAATGGCTCTTTGCTCAGATAGTTGAGCGCATGTACTGTGTCGTGGAATTCTTTCGGCATAGGCTCAGCCGGCAGCCTTTCGCCTGTACCGGCACATGCGCACAGCGTGCATGCCAGTACCAATATTGAGAACCGCATCGACGTTTCCTTTGGGTTGGGCTCCGCGAGCCACTATAGCAAGCTACGAAGGAACGGCGCGGGGGAAGAGCAGCGGTTGACGGGCCCATGACAGGGGAAAGGACTGCCAGCATGATCGATCCGAAATACGCGATGATTACGTCCTGACGAGGGCCTTGCGAACTGCGAAGACAATGGGAGCGGCGAAAAAGAACACGTGGGACATCAAGTCCATGAAGTTTGCAAATGGTCTAAAGGTGACCGGCCTCGGAAACGCAGAGAGCGGCAGGACCACCAGACGCATCGTGAGCAACACAACAATGCCGAAAAGAAGGGCGGTCAGCATCGGACGATGAATCGTCGCAGTCGCGAATCGCGCGAAAGTCAGAAATAGCGTCGCCCACAAGTACGACATAACAAAGTGAAGGGCCAAGCCCAAGGCTGCAGTTGGGTTGCCGCCCGAGAATGCCGCATTACCAAGGAGTCCGCTTGCTACCGTCTGGAGCAGGCGAGCCGGTGGAAGGCCGTTGTATGCCGCGAACGAAATGGCAAAAAGAATATCGAGTGCCGCAGCGATCGAGCCTCCGATGATCACCGCCTGTAACCCTGACCATTGCTTCATTGACTTCCCCTTGGCCTGATGCCTGAGGTAAGAGGGTCAGAACCGGTACGATCCCAGTTCCCATTGAACCCATACTCAGGGCCTAAACGCCGAGCGTCAAGACCAGTGTTTGTCGTTCAACAATGACATCCCTCAGCATGAGTCTTGCGGCCGCCTGATTCACATCGGTTGCCTTGAGCGAGTATATCGGGTGCGTCGAATAGTACTCGGCGATGGCCCTCGTCATTGCGGCGCGAGCGGAGCCTGCATGCTTGGGTGGAACTCCCTGCAATTCGAGGCGTTCTATAACCGGGTCAGTCAAGAAGAACTGGCCCTGAACAGGAACATATTTGATCCCACCCTCAACATCAAGGTACGACCGCGCGATCGGAAGACTCTCCTCCAACCGTTGTTGGAGCTGAGCTTCGGTAAGTCGAAACACGTACTCTCGGCCGAAGAAGTAGTAGTAGGCGCTCGCGGCGGCAACCACGAGCACCAGAGCCAATGCTGCCAGGCCTCTCTTCACACCGTCTCCTTTGGGCTGCAGCGCATTATGTCCCGAAATATTCGTACTCTAGCGTCGAGACCCGGTGTGCGAGCCCGATAACGCCTTGGTGTTAGCGGCACCGTAACTCAGCATGGGGCCGCACACCGGAGCTCGCGTCTGACGCCCGAACGGTTGCGCGAGCAGAAGTCGCGCCGATAAGCGTGGGCTGGACGTGAGGGCTCTCGACGTTTTCACTTTATCGGAGTCTGGCCATGATTGCAGTTGGGATAGATGTGGGGAAGCGCTTTCTGGACGTCGCCGTTTACGGTGAACAGAAAGTGCAGCGGTTCAAGAACACCAGTGGCGGCGTGGAGCGGCTGGTAAAAGGACTGAAGAAGCACAAGCAGGTCCGGATTGTGCTCGAGGCCACCGGGGGCTATGAAGAATCCGTGCTCGAAGCCTGTGCCAAGGCAGGGCTATGGATCGCGCGGATCAATCCGCGGCAGGGTCGGGACTTCTCCCGAGCCACGGGCCAATTGGCGAAGACCGATCACCTGGACGCCCGCATGCTGGCCGAGATGGCGGCGGTGTTTCATGTCCGGCTGCGCCAGCACACCCCGGCCATGCCGTGGCAGACGGAGTTGAAAGGGTGGCTGCGGCGGCGCCGCCAGGTGACCGACGCGATCATCGGCACGCGCCAGCAAATGACGATGGCGCTACCGGTGATCCGAGCGTTGATGCGAAAGACACTGGCCGCCCTGCAGCGCGAGCTGGCTGTGGTCGATGCCGCGATGAAGCAGCTGCTCCAGGTACACGCCACGCCCGCGGTGCGTTCGGCCAAAGGCCTGGGTCCAGTGTTCCAAGCCACCACCCTGG
>JBAZBG010000281.1:0-4078 GCA_041671585.1 Arenimonas sp.
AGCCAACTGCGACGGTGTCACGCCGTGGCGGGCGAACAGATGCATCGGAATGCGCGCCAGGTCCGTGCTGGTCCGGCCACGCAACAGTCGCTGCACGAGCCAGTGGACGGCCAGGCTGCGCGCGGCCCCGGCCGAAACCTCGGCGCGAAACACCGTGGCTTCGACAGCGATTACCGCGGATGCCGTCGGCATGAGCAGGGCCACGGCGTGCGCGGTATCGTCGGCGCGCGGGCTGTCGATGTCGTGGTCGAGCAGCGCACGGCCCAGCTGCGACCATGGAGCGCCAGTGCTTGCGTAAGTGCCAGCCGCGAGCAGCACTTCGGTCAACGGATGCCGTTGCCGACCCTGGCCGACGCCGATCATCTCTTCGGCCCACCAACCGGTTTTTGCCGCGGTAACCTGGCTGTCGCTCAGCTCGAACAGGGTTTCGCGCAGTTCGTGCAGCAAAGCGCCCCAGGCCTGGAATTGCTGCTTGCCCTCGCCCGGACAAAACACCTCGGCGAACTCCATGTCCGGCTCGCGCTGACGCCATTTGCCGACAAAGTGCGCGCGCAGGTCGGCGCCATTGGCGTCCATCTCAGCGACTCAGGGTTCCAGGCCGGATCAAGTCCAACGGCAGTTCAACCAACGCATCCGGATTCCAGGCGCGGGGATCCTCGTGCGCTTCGCGATAGCCCCACAGCGCCGCCACCGACTTCATTCCAGCGCTGCGGGCGGCAACGATGTCGCGTTCGTCGTCGCCGACATAGATACAGTCCTGCGGAGACACGGCCAAAGTTTCGCAGGCCATCAGCAACTGATCGGGATCGGGTTTTTTCCGCGCCAGCGTGTCACCGCCGATCAGGACCGCGCTGCGCTGTGTCCAGCCCATGCTGGCCACCACCTCGGTCGCCAGGTAATACGGCTTGTTGGTAACGATGCCCCAGCGCGAGCCGGCGGCTTCGATGGCATCGAGCACGTCGGCGATACCTTCGAACGGCGTGCTGTGCGTGGCCACGGCTTCGGCATAGACATCCAGGAACGGTTGCCACAACAGTTCGCGCCGGGCCGCATCGCGGTCCGGAAACGCGACGGCCAGCATCGCGCGCGCGCCCTTGGAAACCAGCGGCCGGATCAATGACAACGGCGCTGGCGCCATGCCTTCGCGCGCGGTGATGACGTTGAGCGCATTGAGCAGGTCCACCGCACTGTCGACCAGCGTGCCGTCCAGGTCGAACAGGATGAGCGGCGCCATCGGTTCCCGAACCGCACCACCGGCAATATTGCGCGCGCTCACGCCTTCACCGCGCAGGCCAGGTAATTGATATCGGTGCGTTTGCCGACCCAGGCCTTGCGCCGGACCGGATCGTAGGCCAGGCCGCTGACGTCTTCCAGCTGCAAGCCGGCGTCGCGCAACCATCCAGCCAGTTCGGCCGGACGGATGAAGCTCTTGTAGTCGTGGGTGCCCTTGGGCAACAAGCCGGCAAGGTACTCGGCGCCGACAATGGCGACGGCGAAAGCGAGCGGCGTGCGATTGAGCGTGGACACGAACAACTTGCCGCCGGGCCTGAGCAGCGTTGCGCAGGCGCTCAGCACCGAGCCAGGATCGGGCACGTGCTCGAGTAATTCCATGCAGGTGACGACGTCGAATTGCGCCGGCATGCGTGCGGCGATCGATTCAACCGATTCCAGGTGGTAATCGACGGCCAGGCCGGACTCCAACAAATGCAACTTGGCGATGTCGACCAACTCCGGCGCCAGGTCCAACGCCGTGACTTGCGCGCCTTCACGCGCCAGCGCCTCGCTGAGCAGGCCGGCGCCGCAGCCGACGTCCAGCGCGCGCGCGCCGCGCAGACGGCAGCGGCCGGCGATGTAGGACAGCCGCGCCGGGTTCAATTCATGCAGCGGCCGTTGCGGGCCGTTGGGATCCCACCAGCGATTGGCCAGTGCGCCGAACTTGGCGATCTCCGCAGCGCTGACGTTGTCCTGGCTCATGCCGGACTGCGCACCGCGGCGATGTTCTGGCGCCACTGGCGGACGCGCGCCAGCAGGTCCGGAACATCGACATCGACCAATTCGCCGTCAGCCAACTTGCGCTGTCCGGCAATCCAGACATCGCGCACTTGTTGCCGCCCGGTCGAATAGACCAGTTGCGAAATCGGGTGATACATGGGCTGGGTTTCCAGTGCGTCCATCGCCACGCAGACCAGGTCGGCCTGCTTGCCGGTTTCGACGGAGCCGATCTTGTCGCCGAGACCGATGGCTCGGGCGCCGCCCAAGGTTGCCGCGCGCAAGGCCGCGGCCGCATCCAGCGCCGTCGCGTCGGCGGCCACGCCCTTGGCCAGCAACGCCGCGCAACGCATCTCGTCGAACATGTCGAGATCGTTGTTGCTGGCGCAGCCGTCGGTGCCGATGGCAACGTTGACGCCGGCGCGCAGGAGTTTTTCCACCGGACTGAAACCCGAGGCCAGCTTGAGGTTCGACTGCGGACAGTGCGCAACCGAGACGCCGCGCTCGGCGCACTGGGTTATTTCCGCCTCGGTGAGCTGGGTCATGTGCACCGCGATCAGGCGTTCGTTGACCAGACCCAGGCGGTCCATGCGCGCCAACGGCCGCTGCCCGTACTGCTTCAGGGACTCGTCGATCTCATGCGCCGTCTCGTGCACATGGCAGTGCACCGGCAGGTCCAGTTGCTCGGCGAGCATGCGGATGCGTTCGAAACTGTCGTCGTTGACCGTGTACGGCGCGTGCGGCGCGAAACTGAAACCGACCAGCGGATCGCGGCGATAGTTGTCGTGGACTTCCAGGCCCTTGTCGAAGTATTCGGCCGGGCTTGCGGCCCAGGCGGACGGGAATTCGATGAACGGCAGGCCGACCACGGCGCGGAAGCCCAGCCGGCGATAGGTCGCCGCCTGCACGTCGGGGAAGAAATAATTTTCGTTGCAGCAGGTGCTGCCGCCGCGCAGCATCTCGGCCACCGCCAGCTCCACGCCATCGGCAATAAAGGCCGGGCTCATCACGGCGGCTTCGATCGGCCAGATATGCTGGGTCAGCCACGGCATCAGCGGCAGGTCGTCGGCGACGCCACGCATCAGGGTCATCGGGTTGTGCGTGTGCGCGTTGACCAGCCCCGGCATCAGGATCGAGTGCGGCCGACTGACCGTTTGCGCGGGCACATAGCGCGCATGCGCCTGATCGCGGGGAAGCACAGCCACGATGCAGCCGGCAGATACGACGACGGCGTGATCCTCAAGGACCACGCCGTGCGGCACGACCGGGACAACCCAGCCGGCTTCGATAATCAGGTCGCAGGGCTGCTTGGCGGCTGCAGTCATGGGCGGTCGATTATTTGACCCGGCCGACGTACTCACCGGACCGGGTGTCGACCTTGATGATCTCGTCCTGGCCGACGAACAGCGGTACGCGCACGGTGGCGCCGGTTTCAAGCTTGGCCGGCTTGCCGCCGCCGCCCGAGGTGTCACCGCGCACGCCCGGATCGGTCTCGACGATCTTCAGTTCGACGAAGTTCGGCGCCTGCACCGCGATCGGCGCGCCGTTCCACAAGGTCACCACGCAATTTTCCTCGCCCTTCAGCCACTGCCAGCTATCGCCGACGGCGGCCTTGTCGGCTTGCACCTGCTCGAAGCTCTCGGTCTGCATGAAATGCCAGTACTCGCCGTCGGCGTACAGGAACTGCATGTCGGTATCCATGACATCCGCCGCTTCCAGCGAGTCGGTGGCCTTCATGGTCATTTCCACGACGCGGCCGGTCTTGATGTTGCGGTACTTGATGCGGGTGAAGGCCTGGCCCTTGCCGGGCTTGACGTATTCGGTCTCCGTGATCACGCAGGGATCGCTATTGACCAGGATCTTCAAGCCGTTCTTGACGTCGTTCAAGCCATAGCTGGCCATCGGTAAGCTCCATAAAAAAACAAAGCCACCGGAATCAGCGGCTACAATAGGGTTCCAACGGGTGCGCATGGCCCCGTGAGCCCCCTATGATACCTGCACCCAAGCTTCCGACCCAAGCCATGCCCCCCCGGCAGACAGCCTCCCGCGGCACGGACGGGGCTGCGCGTGGCGCGTCCTGGCAAGCCCT
>JBAZBG010000282.1:0-4076 GCA_041671585.1 Arenimonas sp.
TCCTCGGTCTGCGGGTCGGGCAGCACGGTGGGGTGGGAATCGAAGGTGCTGCCGGCGATCATCAGCTCCAGCGCCACGAATTGCGCGTGATCGGCCTGGCGGTCGAAGCCGCAGGCGTCGAGGATGCGCAGGGCCTCGGCGATGCTCGCTGCCTCGTTGCCGCCCACCGGTCCGGGCACATCGAGGGTTTCCCGCTGGCGAAGGTCGTGGCAGGCGGCGAACATCATCAGCGCGGCGACATCGTTGGGTCCCGGTGCGGCCGAGCCGATGCCGCCCAGCAGGCGCAGCAGGCGCCGTTCGCCGACCTCGAGTACATGCGTTTCATTGTGGTAGGCGTGAAAATCCTCACCGAAGCTGCCGTGGCGCAGGCCCAGGCGCGCGGTGCCCAGGACGGCCGCATCCAGCGCGCGCGGGTCCGTATTGAAGCGGCTGGACACCTGGGACAGGCGGGCAAGAATGTCAGGGCGCCGCGACTCCAGCAGGTTACGCGCCGAACTGGCGTCGGCCAGGGCATATTCGCTGGCGTCGGGCGGGTAGAGACTGGCGTATCCGAATAGCACTGTAGCCGCCTGGCAGCTTGGGGTCCGCGACGAGTATGACGCATAGCAGCGCATTGACTAGTCCGGGGCCGGCAGCCAGCCGCGCTGGGCCATCGACGTCGGGGCGCCGTCGCCGATGATGAAGTGGTCGAGAACGCGCACCTCGACCAGTGCCAGGGCCTGTTTCAGACGGGCCGTGACGGCGCGGTCGGCGGCGCTGGCTTCGGGATTGCCGCTGGGGTGGTTGTGCCCGAAGATGACCGCCGCCGCGTTGTGCGCCAGGCAACGGCGCGCCACTTCCCGAGGATGCACCTCGGACCCGTCGAGCGTGCCGCGAAATAGTTCTTCATAGGCGATAACCCGGTGCCGGGTATCTAGGAAGAGGCAGGCGAATACTTCATGCGGCAGCGGCCGCAGCTTGCGTGAAAAATAGGCGCCGGCCTGGTCCGGATCGGTCAGCGCCTCGCCCCGCTGCAGTTGTTGGCCCAGGTGGCGCGTGCCCAACTCCAGCGCGGCCACCAGTGAGCAGGCGCGCGCGGGCCCGAGGCCGCGCAGCTTCGCCAGCTCGGCCGCGGGCCGATCCAGCAAGCCGCGCAAACCGCCGCACTGGCCGAGCAACTGCCGGCCGAGGTCGACCGCGCTCTGCCCGCGCGTCCCGCAGCCGATGAACAGCGCCAGCAGCTCGGCATCCGACAAGGCGCCGCCGCCCCGGGTCAGGAGTTTTTCGCGAGGACGCTCTTCTTCAGGCCAGTCTCGAATGTGCATGCGCCCAGCGTCGCAGCGCACCGGCGCTGGCGGCATCGGGAAATGTCGCGGCATCGGGTAAGCTAAGGCGCAATCGAATATAGGTAGTGCCTCATATGGGCGGTTTGGCCGGTCAGCGAATCCTGTTGGGTGTCAGCGGCGGGATCGCGGCGTACAAAGCCGCCGACCTGGCGCGACGCCTCCAGGACGCTGGCGCCGAAGTGCAGGTCGTGATGACCGAATCGGCGCAGCAATTTGTCACTGCCATGACCTTCCAGGCCCTGACCGGGCGTCCCGTGCGCAGCTCGCTCTGGGATCCGGCGGCCGAGGCCGCGATGGGCCACATTGAGTTGGCGCGCTGGGCCAGCCAGGTGCTGATCGCCCCGGCCAGCGCCGATTTCCTGGCCCGGCTCGCCCAGGGTTTGGCCGGCGATTTGTTGGGCACCATTTGCCTGGCGACCGAAGCGCCGATCACGGTAGTGCCGGCAATGAATCGGGTGATGTGGGCCAATGCGGCCACCCAGGCCAATGTGAGCACGTTGCGTGGACGCGGCGTGGCTGTGCTCGGTCCCGGCGAAGGCGACCAGGCCTGCGGCGAAGTCGGCGCGGGGCGCATGCTCGAGCCCCTGGAAATCGTCGAGGCGCTGGACTCGGCGAATGCCGTCGGCGCCCTCAGCGGAAAAAACGTACTGATCAGCGCCGGCCCGACCTTCGAAGATCTCGACCCGGTGCGCTATCTGGGCAATCGCAGCTCGGGCAAGATGGGTTTTGCCCTGGCCTGTGAAGCGGCCGCGATGGGCGCGCGGGTGACCCTGGTCGCCGGCCCGGTGAGCCTGGCCACGCCAGCCAGTGTCCGTCGTGTCGATGTCCGCCGCGCCGCGCAGATGCGTGATGCCGTATTGGCCGCTCTGCCCGGCCAGGATGTCTATATCAGCGCTGCGGCGATCGCCGACTACATGCCCGCCGAAACCCGCGGACAGAAAATCAAGAAAACCGAGCAATCCCTCACCCTCGAGTTGATCAGGACGCCCGACGTGCTCAGCGAAGTCGCCGGGCATCCGCAGCGACCGCGGGTCGTGGTCGGTTTCGCGGCGGAAACCAACGACGTGGAAAAGCACGCGCAGGAGAAACTGCAGCGCAAGGGCCTGGACATGATCGCGGCCAACGACGTGTCTGCCGCCGGGATCGGTTTTGAATGCGAAGACAATGCTTTGGTGGTGTTTTCCGCCGGCGACCGCCGCAGCATTCCGCGCGGACCGAAGCGGCAAGTCGCGCGCGGCTTGCTGCTGCTCATTGCCGAACGGCTGGAGCCGCGAGCGTGAATCGCGAAATCGAACTGCAGATTCTCGATTCGCGCCTGGGGTCGGAGTTTCCGCTGCCCGATTACGCGACCGCGTTGTCCGCCGGCATGGACTTGCGGGCCCTGTGCGATGCGCCGATCGAACTGGAGCCAGGCGAGGCGCAGTTGATCCCGACCGGCCTGTCGATACACATCGGCGATGCCCAACTGTGTGCCGTCATCCTGCCGCGCTCCGGGCTCGGCCACAAGCAGGGACTGGTTCTGGGCAATCTGGTCGGGTTGATCGATGCCGATTACCAGGGTCCGCTGATGGTCAGCCTGTGGAATCGCGGGCAGAATCGGCAGAGCATCCAGCCGGGAGACCGGATCGCGCAGTTGGTATTCATGCCGGTGGCGCGAGCCCGCTTTCGGATCGTGGAACAATTCGAGGCGAGCGCGCGGGGCGCCGGTGGTTTCGGCCACACTGGACTGCGCTGAGAAGCGGCCGAAGCGGCGCTTCTCGCTGAACGGTATTTCTCAGGGGGACGAATGAAAGTCGGATTCGATCTGAAATCGCTCAAGACCGGCGGCGTGCTGCCGCTGGTGGCCGGCCTGATGGTTCTGGCCGCACTGTGGGTGGCGTGGAACGGCTGGCAATTATTCAGCGCCAATCGCCTGCAGGCCAATACGGTCGAGGCGCGACAGCAAGTAGCCGAAAAGCTGCGTCCCGCGTTGAAGAACCTGATCGATCGCGCCAACAGTCTGGGTACGCGCGTGGCCGTGATCAATGCAATGAAGACCGGCAACAGCGATGCCGCCCGGGCTCTGGTCATGCAGGCCGTTCCCGGCACCGAAGCGGTCGAGCTCCACCTTCCCGGGTTTGCGCCGGGCTATGCCAATCCGGAGGCCTTCGGCTACGGCAAGCTTGGGCTGCTTGAGCGGGCGGTACAGGACGGCAAGGCGACCGTAGCGGTGGTCAAGGACGCGGGCTCGGCGCGCTTGGGCGTGGCGGTGCCGGTGGTCGGCGATGGCCAGAGGATCGGCGTCGTCTATCTGCGCCAGCCTCTGGCCCTGGTGCTGAAAGCGGCCGAGAACGCGGCGCCGCCGGGCGCCTACCTCGCCTTGCGCCAGGGGGGCTATACCATCATCGAGTCCGGCCTGAAGGAAGAACTCAAGTTTCGCGCCGATGCGAATGCCGAGGCGCTTGAAGGCACGTCATTGCGAGTCGTTGCCGCGGCTCCCGACGTTGAGCCCGGCCTGCTCGGTTGGCACGGACTTGGCGAGTTCGCTTCCGCCGGCTTGCTGGTCGTCCTGGCTGTCGTCGGGCTGTGGTTGTCGAAACGTCGCTCGACCAGGACTGCCGAGCAGCCGGCGCGGGTCGAGACCAAGACAGCGGACCTGACGCTGGCCCAGATGCAGAGTGCCGGCAAGATCGTCGCCCCGGAAGCGGCGAAGGTCGTTCTCACCACGTCGGAACGGACCGCGGCGCCAGCCATCTCCCTGGATCGAAGTAT
>JBAZBG010000283.1:0-4062 GCA_041671585.1 Arenimonas sp.
CTTCGTAAGCCTTGGCTCTTACACGATCAAGCTGTTCCTGGGCTGGGCTGTGATCGGATTGATCGTCTACTTCGGCTATAGCCGCAACCGCAGCCATCTGCATCACGGTACGTCGCACGACTGATCCGGGTCGAGTCGCGGTAGATAGAAAAACGGCGCGGATTATTCCGCGCCGTTTTTGTTTGCCGGTTTGGCCGTGAAGCAGCTAAGGAGCTTCGCGGCTGGCTTCTAACAGACGAATGTCTGGTCAGCCGCTCCTACGGGGCGGTGGGAGAGTTACTCGCCGGCCTCGCTCTCGCTCTCGGCTTCCAGCAGCTTCGCCAGGGGCAGCTGCTTCTTGCTGTCGGCGCCCAGCTTGCGCAGGCGCTCGACCCGGCCCAGCAGGTTGCCCTTGCCGGTGCTGATGCGCTTGACCGCGCCTTCGTGGCTGCGGACGGCCTTGTCGAGTGCATCGCCCACGCCAGCCAGTTCCTGTTCCAGCATCACGAAACTGTCGTACAGCGCGCCGGCCTGACGGGCGATCTCGGCGGCGTTGAGATTGCGGTCCTCGAGCCGCCACAGGTGCGCCACGGTGCGCAGCGTCGCCAGCAGCGTGCTCGGGCTGACCAGCGCGATGTTCTTCGATAGCGCGTAGGTGTACAGGCCGTCGTCGGCGCGGATCGCCTCGATGAACGCCGGCTCGATCGGCACGAACAGCAGGACGAAGTCCAGCGTGCGCAAGCCTGGCAGACTCGAGTAATCACGCTTGGACAAGCCATCGATGTGGCGACGGAACGATGCCGCGTGCTCGCGCAGCGCGACCTCGCGTTCGCCGTTGTCGTTGGCCGCCACCAGTCGGTCGTACGCGGTCAGCGAAACCTTGGCATCGATGACCAGGTCCTTGTTCTCCGGCAAGTGCACGATCACATCCGGCCGCGGTCGGCTGCCGTCTTCGTCGGCAAACACGATCTGCAGCTCGAATTCGCGGCCTTCGCACAAACCGGACGCTTCGAGCACGCGCTCGAGCACCATTTCGCCCCAGGCGCCCTGGGTTCGCGAGTCGCCCTTGAGGGCCCGGGTGAGATTGATTGCGTCTTCGCTGATCTGCTGGTTCAACTGCTTCAGCGTCTGGATTTCCTGCGACAGCATGCCGCGTTCGCGTTGCTCGTTGGCGTAGGTCTGGGTGATCGCGTCGCGGAATTCCTTGAGCTGCAACTTCAGCGGATCGATCAGGCCGCCGATCTGTTGCTGGCTCTGTTCGCTGAGTTTCTGCGCGCGTTCATCGAGAATCTGCGTGGCCAGGTTGCGGAAGGTTTCGCGCAGGCGCGTCTCGGCGTCCTGCAGGCTCAGCAGTTTCTCGCCATGCGCGCGTTGCTGTTCGTCCATGCGCGCCGCGACTTCGGCCGCCTGCGATTCCGCCTGGGCCAGCGTGGTGCGGGCGAGTTCCAACTGCGCCTCCAGCCTCAGTTGGCGCTTTTCGAGTTCTTCCCTTTGCGACTGGGCGTTGGCGAAGTCACGGGCCAGGCCCGTGCAGCGCGGCTCGGCGTCGGCCAGCCCGCGCCGGCGGCCGGCCGGATAGGCGAGCCAGGCACCGACGGCCAGAGCCAGCAAGGCAATGAGGGCGTAGAGAAGAATCTGGTTGGTCAATGCCGCGCCCCCTTGGTCCGGAAGCCAGATTCTAAGGCGCGCGCCGTCTCAAGCGCTGATACGGCGATGCCGGCGATCAGGCGGCCTTCTTCGCCCAGGCAGTGCACCAGCCCTTGGGCGCGACGCTGAAACCGGGGAACAGCGCGCAGGCGCCGGTAGCCTGGGTGAAGAACTGGCAGTTCAGGCAATTGCTGCCCGGCTTGTGCGTGGCGCCGAACTTCTTCGGATCTTCCGCATAGCCCAGGGCCTTGGCCTGGGCGTTGGTCGCCGGCAGCTTGGGCAGGGGCGCGGCGACCGCCGGACTCAGGCGGCCGAGCAACGGCAATGCGCTCACCGCGACTGCGGCCTGCAGCAGGAAACGACGACGGGAATTTCGATGTTCGGTCATGGCGATGGCTCCGGCAGTTGCGCCTATTGTAATCCCGCCTCGGGTGATCGTCATGTCTGCGGTCGAGTAGCAGCGCACACTCCGGGCATTCGCTAAACTGTGGCCATGAACGCCCCTCTCTACGACCCTGCCCGCCTGGCCGCCTGCGCCGCCGAAATAATCGCCAATACCCGCGAGCTCGCCGCGCTGGGCTGGACGCCGGCGACCAGCAGCAATTTTTCGATGCGCCTGGACGATCAGCACGCGGCGATCACGGTTTCCGGACGCGACAAGGGCAAGCTGACCGAAGCCGACATCATGGTCGTGGATTTCAACGGGTCGCCGGTCGCCACCGAGCAGAAGCCCTCGGCCGAAACGGTGCTGCACACGCAGCTGTACGCGCGCCTGCCGGAAGTCGGCTGCGTGCTGCACACGCATTCGCTGGCGCAGACGCTGGCCTCGCGGTTGTACGCCGGGGCCGGCCATATTCGTTTCGAGGAATACGAGCTGCTCAAGGCTTTTCGCGGCCAGGACACGCACGAAACCATCATGGACGTGCCGGTGCTGGCCAATAACCAATGCATTTCCACCCTCGCCGCCCAAGTCGACGTGTTGCTCGACAAGGGACCGGTCTGGGGCTACCTGATCGACGGCCATGGCATGTATGCCTGGGGCCGCGACATGGCCGAAGCCCGGCGTCATCTGGAAGCATTCGAGTTCCTGCTCAATTGCGAACTGGAAATGAGGAAGCTGCGCCCATGAGCCGCCTGCGGGTTTTTTCCGAAGCCGACCCGTCCACGCCGGTCCTGACTACGTCCGGGCAGGAGGCGATCGCCAAGGAGCTGGCGAAGCTCGGCGTGCGCTGGGAGCAGTGGCGCGCCGACGCCGAGCTGGAACCGGGCGCAAGCACGGAAGCGGTGATGGCGGCCTATCGCCGGGACATCGACCGGCTGGTGGAGGAAAAGGGTTTTCGCACGGTCGACGTGGTCAGCATCGCGCCTGACCATCCGGACCGCGAGGCGATGCGCAAGAAATTCCTCAGCGAGCATTTCCACAAGGAAGACGAAGTCCGCTTCTTCGTCGCCGGCTCGGGACTGTTCACGCTGCACATCGGCAACGAAGTCTACGAAATCCTGTGCGAACAAGGCGACCTGATCGGCGTGCCCGACCGGACCAAACACTGGTTCGACATGGGCCCGGCGCCGCACTTCATCGCCATCCGTTTTTTCACCGATCCGGACGGCTGGGTCGGCTATTTCACCGACAGCGGCCTGGCCGAGCGTTTCCCGCGTTACGAACCCGACTCGGCGGCTTGAGCTGGTGAAGCGGGTCATCCTCACCGACATCGAAGGCACCACCAGTTCGATTTCCTTCGTCAAGGACGTGCTGTTTCCGTATGCGCGCGCGGCGTTGCCCGAGTTCGTGCGCCGCCATGGCGATGAACCCGAAGTGCGGCGCTGGCTGGACGCGGCGGCGATCGACGCCGGCAATGTGTGCCGCGACGATGTCCTGGTGGAAGTGCTGCAGGGCTGGATCGATGAAGATCGCAAGCATCCGGCACTGAAGGCGCTGCAGGGCATGATCTGGGTGGATGGCTACGCCCAGGCCGAATACCTGGCGCACGTGTATCCGGACGCCGTGGCCGCGCTGCAGGCGTGGCGCGAACAGGGGCATTCGCTGTACGTGTACTCGTCCGGTTCCGTTGCCGCGCAGAAGCTCCTATTCGCGCACACCACGGCGGGCGATTTGCAGCCCTTGTTCACTGGTTTTTTCGATACCTCGGTCGGCGGCAAGCGCGAGGCGCAGAGCTATCGCAACGTCCTCGCGGCGCTGGATCGTGGCGGCGCCGACGTCCTGTTCCTGTCCGACGTCGTCGAAGAACTGGACGCTGCGCGGGAAGCCGGCATGGACACCGTGCTGGTCGACCGCATCGAAGACTACCCCCTGCCGCGAACCGGCGAATCCTGCAACGGCCACCACCGCGTAGAATCCTTCGCCAACATCGTCCCCTAACCCTGCCCCCCCTGTGGGAGCGGCTTCAGCCGCGATTCTCAACCACCCCAACCCCA
>JBAZBG010000284.1:0-4053 GCA_041671585.1 Arenimonas sp.
ACCGCCATCGATCCGCGCTACTTCCGGCCGGCCGAAGTGGAAACGCTGCTCGGCGATCCGCGCAAAGCTCGGGAGAAACTAGGCTGGGTGCCGACGACGACGTTCGAAGAGTTGGTCGCCGAGATGATGGCCGCCGATTTGTCGTTGGCCAGGCGCGATGCGCTGGTGACCGAAGCCGGCTACCGGGCGCCGAAAAATCATGAGTGAGCCCATGCAGCTGCGCGACGCCAGTATCTTTGTTGCCGGCCACCGCGGCCTTGTCGGGTCGGCGATCGTGCGCCAGTTGCAGGCCGAGGGCGCACAGCGCCTGATCCTGCGCCCGCGGCAGGAGCTGGACCTGACCGATCAGGCGGCAGTAGAGGCCTTCTTCGCCAGCGACAAGCCTGAGTATGTATTCCTGGCGGCGGCCAAGGTCGGCGGCATTCTCGCCAACGACAGTTATCCCGCGGAATTCCTGCGCGATAACCTGGCCATTCAAACCAACGTGATCCATAGCGCCTGGCGGCATGGGGTGCGCAAGCTCTGCTTCCTCGGCTCGTCGTGCATCTATCCCAAGCTGGCGCCGCAGCCGCTGAAGGAAGAATCGCTGTTGACCGGCCCGCTGGAACCGACCAACGAGTGGTATGCGATCGCCAAGATTGCCGGCATCAAGATGTGCCAGGCGTATCGCCGTCAGTACGGCTTCGATGCGATCAGTCTGATGCCGACCAATCTGTACGGCCCGGGCGACAACTTCGACCTGAAGACTTCGCATGTGCTGCCGGCACTGATTCGCAAGTTCCATGAAGCGAAAGAGCAGGGCGCCAGTGAAGTCGTGATCTGGGGCACTGGCACGCCGCGGCGCGAGTTCCTGCATGTCGACGACTTGGCAGCGGCAGCGGTGTTCTTGATGAAGAACTATTCCGACGAACAATTCATCAACGTCGGCAGCGGCGAGGACTTGACCATCCGCGAACTGGCGGAGATGGTGGCGCAAGCGGTGGGTTATACGGGCAGCATCGTCACCGATCCGAGCAAGCCGGACGGCACGCCGCGCAAGCTGATGGATGTTTCGCGCTTGAACAAGTTGGGCTGGAGTCCGCGCATCCCGTTGCGCGAGGGCATCGAGCGAACCTACGTTGAGTTCCAGACGGCGCACGCGGTGCCGGGTCCGCAACCGTGAAAGTGCTGGTTACTGGCGGGGCAGGGTACATCGGCAGCCACACCTGCATGGAATTGATCGCACGCGGACACGAGGTGGTGATCGTCGACTCCTTCGCGAACAGCTCGCCAAGGGTGGTGCCGCGTCTCGAAGAACTGGCAGGTTGTCGCCTGAAGTGCCACCAGCTCGACGTGCGTGATGAAGCAGCCCTCACTCGTGTGCTTGCAGAACACCGCTGCGATGCCGTGATTCACTTTGCAGCGCTGAAAGCGGTAGGTGAGTCATGCGAGCAGCCACTGGAATACTTCGCCAACAACATTTGTGGCAGCGTTTCCCTGTTGCGGGCGATGCGGGCCACCGGCGTCAACAAGCTGATCTTCAGCTCGTCCTGCACCGTGTATGGCGCGCCGGACTCGGTGCCGGTCAATGAGACAGCTCCCTTGCGGGTCACGAACCCGTACGGACGCAGCAAGCTGGTGGTCGAGGAAATGCTGGGCGACGTTGCCCGCGCCGACGCGAAGTTTCGCTACGCCAGCCTGCGTTATTTCAATCCAGTCGGCGCGCATCCGAGCGGACGTATTGGCGAGGATCCGCGCGGAATACCGAACAACCTGATGCCGCTGGTCTGCCAGGTGGCTGCCGGCCGCCGCGATCAGCTGAAGGTCTACGGTGGCGACTGGCCGACGCCCGACGGCACGGGCATCCGCGATTACCTGCACGTGGTGGATCTGGCTCGCGCCCATGTGTCGGCGCTGGAGTATCTGGCCAATCGCGATCGCAGTCTGACCGTCAACTTGGGCACGGGACACGGCGCCAGTGTGCTGGAGCTGATAAGTACTTTCGAGCGGGTGTGCGGAAAGGCGGTTCCGTACGAGATAGTCGGCAGGCGGGACGGGGATGTTGCCGCCGTTTGGGCCGACCCGTCGCTCGCGTCGCGAGAACTGGGTTGGACGGCGGAGCTGGACCTTGACGCGATGTGCCGGGATGCGTGGCGTTGGCAGTGCGAGAATCCGGATGGGTTTGATGGGTGAGGCAAGTAGTCAGGTGGTCTCAGTCGAATAGCTGATCGCCGTAGCGGCCGAGCCGCTAGCCCCCGCCCAACGAAATAGCGCCGCAAATGCGGCGCTATTTTTTGTCACCTGTGGTCACCCAACCGACGCTAACTAGTTGAATTCACAGCTGTAGCCCCCACCCGCGGCTGAATTGCCCGCTGTGTATACGTTGTGTTGACACGATTCTGTGTATACACTGTCCGCACACGCATGAATTGGAACCTTCCGTGAACAACGCCCCGCGCGAAACCACCATCAACCTTCGAGCGCCTGCAACGAAGCGGGCGCTGATCGACCAGGCAGCCGAAATCGCCGGCAAGACGCGTACCGACTTCATGCTCGAAGCGTCATGCGAAAAAGCACAAGAGGTCCTGGCTGACAGGACCCGGTTTGTCTTGAACGCTGAACAACTGGATCGCTTCAACGCGATCCTGGAAGCCCCCATGGAAAACCCGGAAGCGCTCGCGCGGCTTATCGCGACGCCCGCACCTTGGGAAAGCTGACCGTCACAATGGTGAGCGCGCCCGTTGTACTGGACGACAGTCACTGCCTCGACCACTTTCGCTGTGACGTGCCTGAGCTGACTCGCTGGCTGCAGAATCGCGCCCGCAAGAATCAACGCGAAGGCGCGTCGCGCTGTTTCGTCGTTTGCGACGACAGCGACGTTGTTGGCTACTACGCGTTGGCGGCAGGATCGGTCAGTCTGGCCGGCGCGCCAGGATCCATTCGCAGAAACATGCCGGATCCGATTCCGGCAGTAGTGCTCGGGCGCCTGGCGGTTCATTCGGACTGGGCCGGCCAGGGTATTGGCAAGGGACTGCTTCGCGATGCGTTGCTTCGAAGTGCACGCGCTGCGCAGGAACTGGGAATCCGCGTCTTCCTGTGCCATGCCGTCAATGAGAATGCAAAGGCCTTCTACGCGTATCATGGCTTCGTCGAGTCGCCGATTGACGCGCTGACCATGATGATCAGACTGTCAAATTTGCGGTAGCGGCGAACTGCAGTCGCGAGCGCAGGGGAGTGCCGAAATGAATGCTTCAGCCGAAATTGCCAAATCCGACGAGACCGCCCGCGCCGCCACCTTGCGCAAGGACCTCAGCGTTGCCAAGAACCTGTTCTTCGGCGAAATCGTCGAGGAAAACCTGTTTCCCTATCCGCGAATGCGCGAGCGCGATCGCGAAATGCTGGGATCGATGGTGGACGCCATCGACGATTTCCTCGCTGGCAAGCGCGAGGACTTCAAGCAATGGGACGTCGAGGCAGGGCAACCCGCGGAGTTCATCCAGGCGCTGCGCGACATGGGCTTGTTCGGCCTGATCATTCCGGAGGAATTCGGCGGGCTGGAGTTGTCGAACGCAGCGTATGCACGCGTGCTCGAGCAGACCAGCAGTCACGACAGTTCGGTCTCGCTCACGATTGGTGCGCATAGTTCGATCGGCATGAAGGGCGTGCTGCTGTTCGGCACGCCGGAACAGAAAGCGCGTTACCTGCCGAAGCTGGCCAGCGGCGAAATGATCGCCGCGTTCTGCCTGACCGAAGCCAGCGCCGGTTCCGATGCCGCGTCCCTTCGCACCAGGGCTACCCGCAATGCCGACGGTAGCTGGACGCTAAACGGCGAGAAGCTGTGGATCACCAACGGTGGCATCGCCGATCTGTACACGGTGTTTGCGAAAACCGATACGCCGGAAGGCAAGATGAGCGCGTTCATTGTCGAAGCGGCCTGGCCGGGCGTCACCCGCGGTCCGCACGAGGACAAGATGGGTATTCGCGCTTCGTCGACCACGACGGTGGCGTTTGCCGATGTTCGGGTGCCGGCGGAGAACGTGCTCGGCGATGTCGGCAAGGGCTTCAAGACGGCGA
>JBAZBG010000285.1:0-4039 GCA_041671585.1 Arenimonas sp.
GGGGCCGCCGACCTCAAGGAAATCGAGCCGGGCGGCTACCTTTTCTATGACAACAGCAAGCCGCTGCCGGCGTCGCGCTTCCGCGAGGACGTACACGTCATCGGCGTGCCGCTCACCGAGATCTGCAATGCCGCCTACAGCGATCCGCGGCAGCGCCAGCTGTTCAAGAACATCGTCTACGTCGGCGCGCTGTCGGTGCTGCTGGAAATCGACAAGGCAGTCATCGAGAAACTGATCGGGGAGCAGTACAAGAGCAAGCCGAAATTGCTCGATTCGAATATCCAGGCGCTGCAATTTGGCCGCGATTTCGTGGAGAAGAATCTCGCGCACCCGATCGGACTGCGCGTGCGCCAGGCCGACCAGGTGGGCGACCGCATCTTCGTCGACGGCAACAGCGCCGCGGCGCTCGGCTGCGTGTACGGCGGGGCTACCGTTTGCGCCTGGTATCCGATCACCCCTTCCTCGTCCTGCGCGGAAGCGTTCCAGGCCTACTGCCAGAAATTCCGCATCGAACCGGAAACCGGCAAGCACCTGTACGCGATCGTGCAGGCCGAAGACGAAATCGCTTCGATCGGCATGGTGGTCGGCGCTGGCTGGAACGGCGCGCGCGCCTTCACCACCACCTCGGGACCGGGCATTTCACTGATGACCGAATTCATCGGCCTGGCCTATATGGCGGAAATTCCGGTCACCATCATCAACGTGCAGCGCGGCGGGCCATCCACGGGCATGCCGACGCGAACCCAGCAGGCCGACATCCTGTCCTGCGCCTATGCCTCGCATGGCGATACCAAGCACGTATTGCTGTTTCCGGAAGATCCGCACGAGTGCTTCGATTTTTCCGCGGCCGCACTGGACCTCGCCGACCGACTGCAGACGCCGATCTTCGTGATGAGCGACCTGGACATCGGCATGAACCAGCGCCTGTGCGCGCCATTCCAGTGGGACGACACGCGTCGCTTCGATCGCGGCAAGGTGATGACCGCACAGGAGCTGCAGGCCGGCAAGGAATTCGGCCGCTACCTGGACGTCGACGGCGATGGCATTCCCTACCGTACCTACCCGGCCACGCACCCGGACAAGGGTGGATTCTTCACCCGGGGCACCAGCAAGGATGCCTTCGCCCGCTACTCGGAAGCCGGCCCTGATTACCTGTACAACGTGCGCCGCCTGCTGAAGAAGTTCGACACCGCCAAGACGCTGGTCCCGCAACCGATCGCAGGCCAGGCAGAGCAGCCGACCACGAACGCCGCGATTTTCTTCGGCTCCACCAGCCCGGCAATGAGCGAGGCGATCGAGGCGATGCGCGAAGACGACATCCACCTGGACACGTTGCGGCTGCGCGCCTTTCCGTTCCCGGACAGTGTCGGCAAATTCATTGCGGCGCATGAGCGCGTGTTCGTGGTCGAACAGAATCGCGATGCGCAGTTACGCAGCCTGCTGATCAACGAGTTCGGCATCGACCCGGCCAAGCTGGTTCCGATCCTGCATTACGACGGGACCCCGATCACGGCCCGTTTCATCGCCCACGAGATCGGCTCGCGCGCCGGCTCGGCGAAGATCACGCCGATCAGCAAGGACAAGGTGGCCAGCTCATGACCTACGTCGCCAAACCAAAATTGCATCATCCGTCGCTGACCACCAACAAGGTCTGCCACACGCGGCGCGACTACGAAGGCAAGATTTCCACGCTCTGCGCCGGCTGCGGCCACGACTCCATTTCGGCGGCGATCATCCAGGCCTGCTGGGAAATGGACGTTGAGCCGCACAAGGTCGCCAAACTGTCGGGCATCGGCTGCAGCTCGAAGACGCCGGATTACTTCCTGGGTAATTCGCACGGATTCAATACCGTGCATGGACGCATGCCCTCCGTGCTGACCGGCGCCAACCTGGCCAATCGCGAGCTGCTCTACCTCGGCGTCTCCGGCGACGGCGACTCGGCGTCGATCGGCATCGGCCAGTTCGTCCATGTGATGCGCCGCGGCGTGAACATGGTCTACATCGTCGAGAACAACGGCGTGTACGGCCTGACCAAGGGCCAGTTCTCCGCCACCGCCGACCAGGGTTCGACGTCCAAGAAGGGCGTGATCAACACGGAAACACCGCTCGATATGGTCAGCCTGGCCCTGCAGCTTGGCGCCACGTTCGTGGCCCGCAGCTTTTCCGGCGACAAGCGCCAGCTGGTGCCCTTGATCAAGGCCGCCATCGCCCATCATGGCGCCGCGTTCATCGACATCATCAGCCCCTGCGTCGCCTTCAACAACCACCCGGGCAGCACCAAGAGCTACGACTACGTGCGCGAGCACAACGAGGCGGTCAATCGCATCGATGTCATTCCGACCCGGCAGGAGATCGTCGTGGATTTCAACCCCGGCGACATGGTCGAAGTCGAACAGCACGATGGCTCGGTGCTATGCCTGCGCAAATTGAATTCCGACTACGACTCCAGCGATCGCATCGCGGCGATGAACTACATCCAGGAGCGCCAGGCGCGGGGCGAAGTGGTTACCGGCCTGCTTTATGTCGATCCGAAGGCCGGCGATCTGCACGAGCACCTCAATACTTCAAAACAGCCGTTCAATTCCCTCGGCGCCGAACAACTGTGTCCCGGCACGGCCGTACTGGAGCGTCTGAATTCGTCGCTGCGCTGATCGCCAGCCATTGTATAGTTTGGCCAGAACCTTGAAGGGACTTGCGCGGTGTTGGAAATCCCCGGCTACACGATCCAGCGCATCCTCGGCCACGGCGGCATGGCCACAGTGTATCTGGCGGTGCAGGAGTCGCTGGGGCGTGAAGTTGCACTGAAAGTGCTTCTGCCCGCATTGGCCCAGCATCCGGTCGCCACCGAGCGATTCCTGCGCGAGGCGCGCTTTGCCGCACAGTTGCACCATCCGAACATCGTCGCCATCCACGAAGTGGGCGTGCACGCCGGCAATCCGTACATGGCGATGGCGTACATGCCCGGCGGCACGGTGGCCCAGACGACGCAAGGGCAGGACGATCCCAACTTCGCCCTGCACATCATTCGCGATATCGCCAAGGCACTGGACTTCGCGCACCGGCAGGGCGTGGTCCATCGTGACGTCAAGCCGGAAAATATCCTGCGCCGCGACGATGGCAGTTGCGTACTGTCCGATTTCGGCATTGCCCATGCCCTGGCCGCGCAAACCGGGCTGACCGACGAGGGCACCAGCGTCGGCACGCCGCATTACATGAGTCCGGAGCAACTGCGCGGCGAAAAAGTCGACGGCCGCGCCGACCTGTACAGCCTCGGCGTCGTGTTCTACCAGCTGCTTACCGGCGACCTGCCCTACCATGGCACCGACGGCTGGGCGATCGGCATGCAGCACATCAGCGCGCCGATTCCGCGCCTGCCGGAATCGAAAGCGCATCTGCAGCCGCTGGTCGATTCCTTGCTGGCCAAGGTGCCCGAGGCGCGCGTGCAGACTGGCTCGGAGCTGGTGCAGCGGGTTGATGAATTGCTTTCCGGCGAGAACGTCACTCTGGTGCATTCCGGCGCCACGCGCCGCTTGCCCGCGCGACGAACGCCATGGGTCGTGGCAGCAGCCGTGGTGTCGATTGCGATTGCCGCCGTCCTGTTCGCGCAATGGCGTTTCCGTGCGCCGCCAGCCACGGATTCGACTGTCGCAACCGTCGAGCCCAGTGGATCGGCCGCCGCCGATGGCAGCGCCTCTATCGCCGTCCTCCCGTTCGTCGACATGAGCGACAACCACGACCAGGAGTATTTCTCCGATGGTTTGTCCGAAGAGCTGATCAGCGTGCTGGCGCAGACACCCGAGCTGCGCGTCGTCGGCCGCACTTCCGCTTTCAGCTT
Organism: Arenimonas sp.; assembly: GCA_041671585.1. Taxonomy (GTDB): domain Bacteria; phylum Pseudomonadota; class Gammaproteobacteria; order Xanthomonadales; family Xanthomonadaceae; genus Arenimonas. The sequence continues at coordinate 3,836 of JBAZBG010000285.1, forward strand.
CAAAGGCAAGAACGAAGACCTCAAGCTGATCGGCCAGAAGCTGGGCGTCGCCAACCTGTTGGAAGGCAGCGTGCGAAAGTCCGGCGATCAGGTGCGGATCACGGTGCAGCTGATCAATGCCGCCGACGGTTTCCACCTGTGGTCGGAAACCTACGATCGCCGTTTGGGCGACGTGTATGCGGTGCAAGACGAAATCGCCGCCGC
>JBAZBG010000286.1:0-4022 GCA_041671585.1 Arenimonas sp.
TCGACGGTACCGTCCAGCGCCTTGCCCCGGATCACGATCTGAGTCATCGCGGCGCCTCGGCTGAGCTGCAGGTTGGAGTCTCCGAAGGCCCTGTCGATGAAGATCAATTGCTCCGTGTGGACATCAACATCATGCACCGACGACTTCGACTCGCCTTTGCCGGCGAACGCGACCCAGCCCGTGGCGTCGAGCACTGCGACGTTGCCACGCACCGACAAACCCTGCGCCGGAGGAACGGCGATGGCGCCTTCGCCAAACGCGATGGTGCCGGTCATCGCTGCGTCCTTGTGCATCTGGCCGCGCAAACGCATCAGCGTGCCAAGACGCAAGTTCAATTCCCCTTGGTCGATAGGCAGCGGCACCTGCAATTCCAGGGGCAACGCCGTTTGCTCCGGCTTCTTCAACGGCGCAGGCATGGTGATGGCGGTGCCAACCAGATCGGTGCTCACCCGAAGTTGCGACGGCGGCTGTTTGCCGCTTTTGTCGTCCGGCGGAATGCGCACCGCCAGCTTCCATTCACTGCTGCCGGCCATCCAGGGCTTGAGCCAAGCCAGGTCGGCATAGCGCTCGATCAATGTGGACGCGCTGAAGCGGCCGTCCAGCGAGGCAATGGCCGCGGCTTTGCTATCGCCGGTGGCATCGCCGACGCGCAGGTTGAACACACCTGGCTGGCCGGCGAGCCGGACGCTGAGGTTTTCGGTAGCGAATCCCTTGTGCGTGAATCCGGTCCGCCCGCTGACGTCGGTGAATAGCAGGTCCCATCGCGAATCCGCCAGAGTGGCGCGGTTCAGGTCGAGCGTGCCGGCAATGGTTTTCTCGCCCAGGCCGTCCTGCAACGGCAGCCGCAGCGCCAGCACCACCTGCGCCTTGCCGGTTACGGTGGCAGCGCGCAGGTGTTCTCCATAGTCCTTGTTCAACGGACTAAGCATCATCAATTGCCGGAGTTTCTCGCCCGACCCTGCGGCGGTGATGTCCAGGTTCAACCAAGGCAAATGGAAATCTTCGATGCCGCCGGTCACGCTGGTGACCTGATTGTCTTCCAGGACTCCACGACCGCCCAGCGAAAAGCCCGGTCCGTCGAACGCCACATCGATATCCAGGTGCTGGCCGGCCGGCCATTCCTGGTTGAACTTCAGCGTGGCGTCGCGAATCCTTGCGCGCGCGTCAAAACTTCCGCCATGGTTGCGGAATGGCCAATCGTCAAGATCGCCGCCGATGGCAATGCGCCCGTCCAGCACCTGACCGCTGACCAAGGCTTCGTCCAGCCACTTCACGGTGCCCGGCGGCATCTTGTGCAAGATCCAGAACTTCTTTGCGGTAACGAACGTGGCCGGATCGACCGTGGCTGCCAGATCCAGCGTAGGCGCCGTAGCATTGCCCTGGAAGCCGACCTGCATGCGCACGTTGGCGCCGAAATCATCGCCCTGCACTCGCAACAGGTTCGAACCGAGCGTCCATCCCGGCGTGTTTTTCCACAACGCCAACGTGCCGTTCAAGCGAACATCCATGGGCTGGCGAAAGGCGGCCGGCCAGGAGACGCGCACCGGTGAGGAGTCCAGGCGCATGACGCCGCCGCGTTCGTCGAACTCGATGCGGCCGGCCAGGCCCGACAGACCCGGCCGCTGCAGGTAAGGTTGCAGGCTGAGTTCCGAGACCAGCATCGAGCCGTGCAATGGTCCGTCGCGCTGCCCGGCTATCGACACATCACGCAACATCGCCTGCGGGTTCGATTGCAGCAGGAACATCCGCAACGAATCCGGCAGACGATCGCTCAATGACAAGATCGCCGCCAGCGGCGACAAGTTCAATTGCCGGCCGAGCAAGCGGAACTGTTTGCCGCCGTCGACATACAGGCCATCCAGATGCGCCACCTCCGTGCCCTGGGTGACGTTCAGCCGCGGCGCATGCAGCCGCCAGCCGTTCGTGGTGGCAGTCCATCTCGCGTTGGCCTGCAGGCGGTCGAAGCTGACCCTTGCCGGAGCGCTGCGGCCGGCGGCGAGCAGCAGCGGCTTCACCGAACGCATGCGCGCCTGCTCGATGTCCGCCTCCACGGTCACCTGCGTAATTCGCTGGTCGCGCAGCTCGGCCCAGAGCGCCAATTCGGCAGTTCCCTGCTGCGGCAGGATTCCGACGGCGGCAAGGGCCGGCGCCCAATGAGCGAGCACCAGCTTGCTGCCACCCGCCCAGAGCAAGCCATTGCGCCGCTCGCGCTGGAACTCCAGCACCGCCGACACCGGCAGGTCGTCCTGGTTGAGCCAGGCGGAAACGCCGACGCGCAGGCGCGGGCCGTTGACCCGAATGCGCGCATCCACGCGCGGCATGCGCATGTCGATCTTCAGTTTTGGCGCGCGAATTGCCAGCTGCGCCCTTTCTATCTGCAACTCGCCAAATCCTTCCAGGCGATCGAGCGGGTCGGCGGTCTTGTCCTGCCCCGGCAAGCCGATCACTTCCCAGCGGCCATCATCGCGCTGCACCAGCGTCAAGGCGAGGTCGCGTATCTTGAGCTCGGTCAACGGCTGCCCAGGCAATATCCCGGAATACATCGCCACTTGCAGTTGCGCGCGACCGATCGCGAGCCGGTTGGCGCCCTGGCCGACGTGCAGGTCGTCCAGGATGAAACGCGGCCCGCGCCGGGTCCACTCGGCGCGCGCATGCGAAAAACTCACCGGCTCACCGACCCGCGCGCTCAACCAGGCGGCAATCTGCTGTGGATTTCTCTCGACCATCGGCAGCATCTGGTTGGCCACGCCGACCAGCAACGCAAGCAGGATCAACAGCACCAATACGCCGTAACCCACCCATCGGCGCGTGTGGCGGATCCGTCGGCGCAGTGGCGTGGTCATGGCGCTCAGAGCAGGACCACGTCGAATTGTTCCTGCGCGTATTGTTCGTCGGCCTGGAAACGGATGCTCTTGCCGAGGAACTCTTCGAGCTCCGCCACCGAGGACGACTCTTCCTCGGTGATCTTGTTGACGACGATGGGCGAGGCGATCACCAACAGTTGCGACGCCTCGAATTGACGAACCGCGCGGGTGATCTCGCGAAATATTTCGTAGACGATCGTCTCGCAGGTTTTCAGGCTGCCGCGACCACCGCACTCATGGCATGGCTCGCACAGTTGCCGTTCCAGGCTTTCTGTTGTGCGTTTGCGGGTCATCTCCACCAGCCCGAGTGGCGAGAAATCGTAGACCGCGGTTTTTGCATGATCCCGGGCCAGGCCTTTCTCCAGCGTGCGCAGGACCTGGCGCTTGTGCTCCTCGTCGGTCATGTCGATGAAATCGATGATGATGATGCCGCCCAGGTTGCGCAGGCGCAGTTGCCGGGCAACCGATTGCGCCGCCTCCAGATTGGTGCGGTACACGGTTTCTTCCAGATTGCGCTGGCCCAGGAAAGAGCCTGTGTTCACGTCAACGGTAGTCATCGCCTCGGTCTGGTCAACGATCAGGTGGCCGCCGGACTTCAGCGGCACTTCCTTGAGCATCGCACGCTGGATTTCGTCCTCTACGCCATAGAGGTCGAACACCGGGCGTTCGCCACTGTAATGTTCCACCCTCTCGGCCAAATCAGGCATGAACTGTTGCGCGAAGCCGAGCAAGCGGTCGAACGTTTCGCGGGAGTCGACCCGCACCTTGTCCACTTCCTTGCTCATCAGGTCGCGCATGGCGCGCATGGGCAGCGACAGGTCGTCGTAGATAGGCTGGCCGACCTTGCTGGACGCACTGGTCCGGCGAATGATCTCCCAGGCGCGACGCAGGTAGTCGACGTCCTCGGCCAGGGCCTCGGCGCCCTGCCCTTCGGCATTGGTGCGCACGATGTAGCCAAGTCCGGAACCGTCGACCAGGCCGGCCATGATCGCCTTCAGGCGGCTGCGCTCGACTTCATCCTCGATGCGCGCGGAAACGCCGATCACGCGTGAATAGGGCAATAGCACCAGGTAGCGCGAGGGAATCGAAATCTGCGTGGTCAGGCGCGCGCCCTTGCTGCCAATCGGGTCCTTGACCACCTGGACGATGATCCCCTGG
>JBAZBG010000287.1:0-4021 GCA_041671585.1 Arenimonas sp.
GGGTAAAGAACTCGGTCAACGCCAGGTCGACCATGGTCAGGTAGCGGCCGTTGTTCATGTGCAGGTTGATGTCGATGTCGTTGGGCGAGACGCGCCAGCGCTGCACCAGGGTGTCGCCGAACGCCAGGGGCGACAGCCAGTGGCCGCGCAGCAACACCCAGAACAAGCGCAGATAGAGATTCATCGTCTTGAGAACTCGCCGAGCCAATTGTGCAAGGCAGCATCATACGGCGAGTCTTGCGCCGCATCGTGGACTTGGGTGCATGGTCCGGCGAACACGCCCGTCGCCAGCTGGCCTCGGCCGCGCGCTTTCTGCGTTGATTCCATGCGTCGACAGGCCGAACGCGCTTCGGCGGACAGGGACGCAGGATCGAGCGCGAGAATAAAGGGGATGGTGTGCTGTCGAACGAACGTTTCGTATTCCTGGACAACCTGCAGCCGATTACCTGCGATGCCGGCAATGCGTTGACGCTGGGCCGCGAAGGCTGGTTGCTTTCGGCCAGCAGCGCCTCGCCGCAGATGCTCTCCCTGGTCCAGGCCGTGCGCGCCGCCGGCGCCATCCTGATGTCGGACAACGGCAATTGGTCGCTCGCGGGCGAAACACTCAAGCCGTTTGCCGTCGAGATTGCGGCGCTCGCCGGGCAAGACGCGGCCGCGGAAGAGCAACGCCAGCGCCTGCTGTTCGACATTCTCGCTGAAGCGCAGCGCGTTCAAGCCCGCGCCGAGGAACGCGGCCTGTGGGCCGACCAGCTGAGCATCGGCGGGTCCTGGTTGATCGGGCCGGAAGACCTCGGCATGGTCGCCTTGTTGCGCTCGGGCCTGGTCACCGAGACCAGCCATGTCGACCCGCTGATTGCCGATCGCTGGCTGCAAACGCGCGCCCGGTTCCAGGCGCTGGATCGAAACCTGATCGGTACGGCGATTCCGTACCTGGTCTTGCACGCCTGGGATTGGCCGAGTGCCCACGCGCTGACCTCGGCGACAACGCAGGCCGGTTTGTCGCGGGCCGTCGCCGTGAGTTTGGGCGTGGCGATGCGCAGCCGGCGCTGGATCGACGGCATCGCCGGTCCCGGCGACCGGATCGAATTCAATCAGCGGTTGCCGGAAAAATACCTGCGCGCCGTGGCGCTGGCGCACGGCACGCTCGCGGCCATGCGCGAACCGCCGCGACTGCACTTGCTCGGTGCCGCCGCGCCAATCCTGATCGCGATCTTTGGTTTGTATGCGCCGTACACGGAAGCGCTGAGCATCGATTCGGCCGCGCCCGTGCTCGACGCGCAAGACGGCTGGATGTATGGCAACCGGGGCGCGCTGTTGAAGATGAAGCGCGAAGTGCTGGCGGCGCGCTTGCTGTTGCGCGGAGACGCCTATGAAAGCGCCGATCCGTTCTTCGCCGATTTCAACACGCGCCATCCCCAGGATTGGGTCGCCCTTCGCCGGGCGCTGGACGTGACCGGCGAGCAGCCGGAAAGCGTGGTCAAGGCCAAACTGTTGTCGGCCCCGGAACGCGTGCGGGAATTCGCTCCGTACTTTGCACCGGTGCTGTCGACCCAGGATCCGTTCTGCGCCGATCTGTTTCGTGCCCGCTGCGGCGCCAACACCTGGTACCTGCAGCAGATCTGCCGCGAGGTGCGTACCCGCGCCGACCAGCCCGTCGAGTTGCGGCGCTGGGTCAGCGCCGAAGTTGCGCGCTACGCCGCGGTCGCGGATCCCGCCTGGGCCGCGGCGACCCAACAAGCACTCGCGTTTGCGTTGCAGCCCTTGTCATTACCCCGCTTCAGGAGTCCGCCGCCCGTGCCGAAGACCACATCCCCCGTCCGTCCCCGCCGATTGGCGGAACTGGAGCGCCGTTCCCGATCGCAGCGCTCGATTCTCTTGTCCGACAAGGCGACCGGCGCCAGCCTGGGTCCCTGGTCGCTAGCGCTGCATGACGCCACCAGCGCGGCCCACGAATTTTCCATGTTGAGCCGGCGCCTGGGTCCGAACAGCGTGCTGGAGTCGGTCACTGGCGTGTTGGCTGCCTGCGAATCACGCATTGGCGCCAGCGGCCCGTTGTCCCTCAACGGTGCCGGCATCCTGGCCCGCGGCCTGGCGCGGGCCACCTACATGGAACTGACCGAAGCCTGGGCCGCCGGCCGACGCTTGCGCGACCAGCGCGGATTGCCGGTGGGACTGGATCGCAAGCTGGTGGAGCTCGAGCGCGAGCGACGCTCGTTGTTGATCAGGATCCGCCGCCTTGCCGCCGGCCGCGATGCCGCGCCAGTGACGTCACTGGTCAAACGCATCGTTGACTGGACGGCGCAGTTGCAGCCGGCCTGCGTTGAAGCCGCCGCCGCGCCCAGCGAGTTGCAGCTCAGCCTGCAGATGCCCGGCCTGCGTGCCAGCCGCTTGATCCGTCATGCCGCGTTCCTGGCCGCAGCGGTGCCGTTCCTGCGCGCGCGCCTGGGTAGCGAGCGCCTGGCCGACAGCACCGCCGAACTGTTGACGCGGCGAAGCCAACTGGAGCGCCTGGATGGTCCGCCGCTGCTTGGTGCGCGGCGCCTGCCTCGGCCGGTACACGGCAAGACCTTGCAGGTACGCGGAATGGTGCAGGAAACCGGTTGGATCGAGCGCCCGCAAAAACCCTTCGGCTGGGCCCGGACGGCCGACGGCGTCGTGCTGGTGCTGCCCTGGAAGCGATTCGAGAATTTTGGTGCGGTAGCCGGGACCATGCTCTGGGCCGCCGGGCGCGTGGAAGAAAACTTCGCCTCGCTCGGCACGGTGGTGAAGGTGGAGGCGGAAGGATTGACCCAGCACGCCGACACCGTGTTCGCCGACTGGCTGGCCACCGAACTGCGCGATGCGATCGATCTGCAGCCTGGCAGTTTGCGCCTGTGGTGGGAGTTGCCCGATCCCCGCTCGCCGCACGCGATGAACGATCTGGACAGCCATGTCGGGCCGCGCGCGCGGAAACTTTCTGGAGACCAACCATGAATACCGTAGAAAACCTTGGGGAGACTGGCCATGCCGGATAGTTGCGAAGCGCTGACTGAGGAATACGAACTGGCGCAAGAAGAGCTCGAGCTGGTCGAGGAAGCATGCGACCAGATGCGCGAGGCCCTCGCGTCGGAATATCGCGAAGCCCTCGCGGCCGTCGAGACGCTGGAGGCGACCCAGGAAGCGTTGGAGACCGAAGCCGAAGAGCTGATTGCCGACAGCGCCGCACTGGCAGGCGACGGCCTGGCCGAACACGACGACTGCGCAGAACAGGAGCAAGCCTGGACGCAGGCGGACGAGGCGCTCGGTGCCGCGAATGCGGAGTGGAACGCGCTGATCTTCGACTACCAGGCGGCCTGGGAGGCGTACGAAACCGCGCTCGAGGACTACGATGAAATTCACAACCACCTTACGGCCGCTCAGGAACACCTGGACCTGGTGCTTGCCCAGATCGCCGAATTGGAAGGCGGCCTTGGCGACGATGAATCATCCAGCGAACTGGAAGAACTGCGCGAACTGGAAGCGCAGTTGCAGGAAGACGTCGCCGACCTGACCGAAGCCGACGCGGCGTCCTTTGCCGTGGTCGAGGCGACCGACGCCGCCTCAGCCGCGTATCTGGATGACCTGGAGGCCGCCGACAACGCCGCCATCGAAGCGGAGATCAACGAGCAGGCGGCGTGGGACGCGTGGCAGGCCTGTCTGGAAGCGCAGCAGGATCGCGCATTGCTGGAAGAGATGGCGAGGCGACTGGAAGCGATCGAGACAGAACTCGGCGAAATTACCGCGCAACTCGAGGTCGCCTACGAAGAGCGCGACCTGCTCGAGCCGGTCACCGGGCAAACCTGGACGGACGGCATGGCCGAATGCTTCCGCAATACCGACGCCGTCCAGGAGGACATTGCCGAAGTGCTGCGAAAGATGACCAACCATGGCTGTTGAGCATCACCTCGCTGCCGGCATCCGGCTTGAGCTGCTGTCCGCTCAGCACCATGCGGCCATCGACCACGCCGCCGCTGAGCAGCAACCGAGCGCCCTGGGCGTCGAC
>JBAZBG010000288.1:0-4017 GCA_041671585.1 Arenimonas sp.
GCCGGTCGTCTATCCGTCGGAAGCGCTGAAAGCAGTGTTCGAACGCACGCTCGGCGTGCCGCTGTTCCAGGAACAGGTGATGCAGATGGCGATCGTCGCGGCGGGCTTCACGCCCGGCGAAGCGGACCAGTTGCGCCGTTCGATGGCCGCCTGGAAACGCCGCGGCGGGCTGGAATATTTTCGCGAGCGGGTGCTCGGCGGCATGGCCGAGCGTGGCTATACCAGCACATTCGCCGAACAGGTGTTCGAACAGATCAAGGGCTTCGGCAGCTACGGTTTTCCGGAATCGCATGCGGCGAGTTTCGCGCTGATCACCTATGTCAGCTGCTGGCTGAAATGCCATGAGCCGGCGGCCTTCACCTGCGCCCTGCTCAACTCGCAGCCGCTCGGTTTCTATTCGCCGAACCAACTGGTGCAGGATGCGCGTCGGCACCGGATTGAAGTACGGCCCGTGGACGTGCGCTACAGCGACTGGGATTGCGCATTGGAAGCATCAGGCAACGCTGCGGCGAGCACTGCGTCCACGACATCGTCTGTGTCCGTGCCGGCGCTTGCGGGCACGCCCCAGCCTGCCGTGCGGCTCGGGTTGCGCCAGATCAGCGGTTTTCGCGAGGATGTCGCGCTGCGCATTGCCTGCGCGCGCAGCAAGCGCGCCTTTGTCGACATCGAGGACCTGTGCGTCCGCGCCAGTCTCGACGACCGGCATCAGACCTTGCTCGCGGATGCCGGTGCGCTGAAGGGCCTGGCCGGCCATCGCCACCGTGCGCGCTGGGCGATCCAGGGCGTGGAGAAACAATTGCCGCTGTTCGGCGCCATCGCCGTACGCGACGACCCCGTTTCGCTACCGGTGCCCAGCGTCGGCGACGACATGCTGGCCGATTACGCCAGCGTCGGTCTTACCCTGGGCCGGCATCCGCTGTCCTTGCTGCGCAAGCAACTCAGCGCGCAACGCTGCCGGCGCTCGCGCGAGTTGTTGCCGCTGGCGCATGGCACGCCGGTGCGCATGGCCGGCCTGGTGACGCTGCGGCAACGGCCGGAAACCGCGAGCGGCGCCACCTTCGTCACCCTGGAAGACGAGGACGGCATGGTCAACGTCGTGGTCTGGCGCGATGTCGGCGAGCGCCAGCGCCGGGTATTGCTCGAATCGCGCCTGCTGGTCGTGGAAGGCCGGCTGGAATCGGCCGACGGCGTTCAGCATCTGATCGCCGCCCGGCTGCAGGACCTCAGCCCCCTGCTCGGTTCGCTGGCCGCGCATTCCCGAGATTTTCGCTGAAGCCCGGCGGCCCACTTCGCTGAACAGGGCACGCCGGATGCCCCCATGACCTTCGTCACTATGCCCAATGCCGCTTGTTTCGAGCCCACGCGACCCCATTAAATAGACTCCGATGCGCAATATCCGCCGACCATTGCTGTGGGGATTCGCCGTCATGCTCGCCTGCGTGACGGATGCGCAAGCGCGCGTGATCTATCGCTGCGTGCAGGATGGAACGGTCAGCCTGGCCTCGGCGCCGGAACCCGGCTCCCGCTGCACGGCACGGACCGTTGACGACAACGCGGCGAAACTGCCCAACTTGTGGGGCATCAACGGCACCCGCACGGGCGTCTTGTACGAACGTCTGCAGGACGGCAAGACTGTCTACAGCACCCGCAACCTGCCCGGTTCGGCCCCGGTATTGGCGTTCACCGTGACCCCGCCGCCTGGCGCGCCGGCACACGCCGGACTGGGCAACATCGGCAAGCCGCGCACTGGCGAGCATTCGGAAATATTTTCGGCCGCAGCACGGGCCAACAAGATCGACGACGCCTGGCTGCGCGCAATCGCCCACGCCGAAAGCGGTTTCCGGGCCAACGCGATTTCGCCGAAAGGTGCGCAGGGAATCATGCAGCTGCTGCCGGCGACCGCCGTGGAATACCAGGTCAAGGACCCATTCTCGCCGGCGCAATCGATTCAGGGCGGCGCGCGAGTCCTGGGCGCGCTGTTGCGTCGCTACAAGGGCGATCGCCGTCTCGCGGCGGCGGCCTACAACGCAGGCATCGGCGCGGTCGCCCGATACAAGGGCGTTCCTCCGTATGCGGAAACGCAGGCCTATGTCGCCAAGGTGGATGCCTTGTTCCAGTTGTATGCCGCGGCGCTGCCGCGTTCTGCGAGCGCGCGCACGGATCGCGCGCAATAAGCTCCTCCGCAGCCGGCGGACATTTCACTGACGGTCTCGCTCCAAACTTAATCGCGCGCTTCGCCGAGTTCGCTCGTTCACCTGAGGTGCACCGTGCATTTCCATATAGTGCACGCGTTCAAGCACTGAGCAGGCCGTTTGATCCAGCGTTGACTGGTGCGGCCCATTACTCGCGGTTTGCGCGAAGTCACAATCCCAACGACGGGACCTCTTCCATGCATCGGGACACCGTCCCGCGGCGGATCGGTCGTGCTCGCCCGAAAAAATATGCAAAAGGAATTGCACGCATGAAACGCCAACTAGTTTTGTCCACGTCGTTGCTCGGAATTGCCGCACTGTTCGGCTCAAACGCCTCGGCCTTCGCCGACAACGCGCGATCGCTGGGCAGTGCCGCCAGCGCGCCATCGCTGGGCAGTACCGCCAAGTTCGCGATCCTGAGCGCCGCCACCGGTGGCAATGGCGCAGTGACCTGTACCGACGCCTCGCTCAAGGGCAGCATCGGCTCCTCCGGCGCCCGCCCGGCAGTTGTATTGACCCGCTGCGCGCAACGCGGATTGGTCGTCGCGCCGGTTGCCCCCCGCGTCCTCGCCGACTTCAACCAGGCCTACCAGGCGCTCGAAGCCAATGCCTGCGGCCGGATCCTCACCGGAACGCTGGCTGGCATCAGCCTCGCTCCCGGCGTGTACTGCTTCGATGACGCCGCCGCGCTCACGGGTACGTTGACGCTCAACGGACCGTCGTCGGGAATCTGGATTTTCCTGATCAACGGCGATCTCACGGGGAACAGCTTCAACACGGTCATGGCCGGCAGCGCACAGCCGTGCAATGTGTATTGGTCGCCGAGCGGCGCCGCGACGATGACGACCTCCAACTTCAAGGGCAACGTGCTCGCGGGCCAGGCGGTGACGATCACCGGCGGCAGCTTCATCGGACGCGCATTCGCCACCAAAGCCGTGACGCTGACCACGGTAGCGGCCGAGGGTTGCGGCTCGCTGCTCCGCTAGGTTGAATCCAGAGAGCGCGGAAAAGGGCCCGGTTGGGCCCTTTTCTTTTGGCCGACGCAACAAACCATGAACTCCTGCCAACGGGACGCCCACAGTCCCGCCGGCATGGGGCACACTAAGGAGCCCGCTCGCAACGCCGAGCGCAACATGGACGTGCCCTGGGGCCCCGCAGCAGGTCTATGAAATCCACACAGACCCTCCAAGCCACAGCGCCCGTCACCTCGATACAGATCGAATGGGTGGACCGACTGGCCGACGCGGAAACCCCGCGCGAGGTGGCGGAGGTTATCGTCGAAATGGCGCAGGCCGAGCCGGCCTGCAAGTCGGCGGACGTGTTCTGGGACCTCAGTGTTGGTGGCCAATCCCAGCGCGAACCGGCGACGCGGCCGGAGGACGGGGCGCTGGAGCTGGCTCACTCCGCGGCGGCCAGCGGCGTGCGCGCCAGCACGCCGGACGGCGGCCAAACCGCCATCCCCTTGTTCGAATCCGTGCTGTTCCAGGCTAATCCGGCCATCCTGGTGATCGCCATGGACTCGCCGTCGAGCATCCAGGCGTTCCTGGATGCAACGACGCCACTGTTGCAGTTGGCCGGCCGGCACCTGCATCGGGCGCTGGAAGCTGCCCAGCTCAAGGCTTCACTGGTCGGCCTGGAGCGCTCCGAACTCCTGCAGCGCTCCCTGTTCGCCATTTCCGATCTCGCCGGTTCCGATTGCGACATGCCCGAACTGCTCAAGGGCATCCACGCCATCGTCGACTCGCTGATGTATGCCAAGAACTGCTTCATCGTGCGGCTCGATGCCGAGCGCGACCTGATCCGCTTCCTCTACTTCGTCGACACC
>JBAZBG010000289.1:0-4011 GCA_041671585.1 Arenimonas sp.
AGGCCAAGGCCCCGGTTGTCGCCAAGAAGGCGCCGGCCAAGAAAGCCGCAGCCAAGTAATTCCTCGCGTTATCGCGAAGCAACGAAGCCCCGCACTGCGGGGCTTCGTCGTTTTTGGCAACACAACGAACGAGGTCAGACGGCGCGGCCGGCGATGCGCACCTGTCGCAAGGGATTGCCGCCGAGCCAGTACGAGAGTTCCGCCGGGTGGGCAAGCCGCCACTGGGCAAGGTCGGCGCGCTTGCCCACGGCAAGCACGCCGCGGTCGGACAGTCCCAATGCCGTGGCGGCATGCGCGGTAGCGCCGCGAAGCGATTCTTCGGGCGTCAACCGGAAGTGCGTGCACGCCAGCGACATCGCCAGGCGCAGCGACTGCAGCGGCGACGTACCGGGATTCAGATCGGTGGCCACCGCCATCGCCACGCCATGCGCGCGCAAGGAGTGCACCGGCGGCAGCCGGGTCTCGCGCAAGACATGGAAAGCGCCGGGCAACAGCACCGCGACCGTGCCACGCCGCGCCATCGCCGCAACCGCCGCGTCGGAACTGTATTCGAGATGGTCGGCGGAAAGGCCGCCGAATTCCGCCGCCAGCGCCGCGCCGCCCAGGTCGCTGAGCTGGTCGGCATGCAATTTCACCGGCACGCCCAGCGCAATTGCGGCGTCGAACACCCGGCGTGTTTGCGCGGCGCTGAAGCCGATGCCCTCGCAGAACGCATCCACCGCATCGACCAGGCCTTCGGCATGCAGGATTCGCAGCCATTGGCAAACCGCAGCGATGTATTCGTCGGGTCGGCCCGCGAATTCGGGCGGCAGCGCGTGCGCGCCAAGGAAGGTGGTGCGCACGGTGATGCCCAACTCCGCGCCAATGGCACGAGCCACGCGCAGCATCTTGCGTTCGTTGTCCAGATCGAGCCCGTAGCCGGACTTGATTTCCACCGTCGCCACGCCGTCGGCCAACAGTGCCGCGGCGCGTGGCAAGGATTGCGCCAGCAGCGATGATTCGCTTGCCTCGCGTGTGAGGCGCACGCTGGAGACGATGCCGCCGCCCTCGGCAGCGATCTGTTCGTAGCTGACGCCTTGCAGCCTGCGCTCGAATTCCTGGGCGCGATTGCCGGCGAACACCAGGTGCGTATGGCAGTCGATCAAGGCCGGGGTGATCAGGTCGCCGCCGGCGTCGATTACTTCCGCGGCCAGCGTCTGCGCTTGGCCAGGCAGTTGCATGCGCGAACCGGCGAAGGTGATCAAGCCGTCTTTCCATGCCAGCGCGCCATCGTCGATCAGGCCGTAGGCACCTTCGCCGTCGCGCATCGTGGCGAGGCGACAATCCAGCAGCAAGCCGTCCCAGCGTGAATCGATTGTTGTCATGGAATCAGCGTCGAGTGTGTCCGGCCCCGATTATGAGGCAATCGCCCCGAGCCGGTCCGGGCGGCGCGATCACGCTTGGCTTGGTTTGCGGCTCAGCGGATGACGCCGGCCGCACGCAATGCGGCGGGATCGCCGCCGATGCGGCTGACGATCTCGTCGCTGTGCTGGCCCAGGCGTGGCGGCGCATCGCGATAAACGACCGGCGTCAGCGAAAGCTTCAACGGGCTGCCAATCATCGGCACGCCACCGAGCTCGACCTGCATGCCGCGATCCTGCACCAAGGGCAGGTCCAATGCCTGTTTGACGGTATTGATCGGCGCTGCGGGTACGCCAGCGCGTTCGAACAGCGCCAGCCAGTGCGCGACGGGCGCAGCGGCGAATATCTGCTCCAGCTCGGCGCACAAGGCGACGCGGTGGTCGACACGCGCCGAATTGTTCCGATAGTCGGGCGCGTCTATCCAGTCGGGACGGTCGAGGGCGTGGCAGGTCTGGGACCACAGCTTTTCGCTCGCCACGGCCAGCACGAACTGCCCGTCGCTGGCGTGGAAGGCCTGGTACGGCACGATGCTGGCGTGGGCATTGCCGTAGCGGGGCGCATCCGCGCCGGTGAACAGGACATTGCTGCCGATGTTCGCCAGCCAGCTCAGCTGCGTGTCGAACAGGGAGACGTCGATGTGCTGCCCGCGGCCGCTGGCGTCGCGATGGCGCAGTGCCGCCAGGATCGCGATGGCGGCGTTCTGGCCGGTGGCGAGATCGGCGACGGCCACGCCGACCTTGTACGGATCACCTTGTGCGTCGCCGGTGATCGACATCAGGCCGGCCTCGGCCTGGATGGCGAAATCGTAGCCCGGCCGCATCGCGTCGGCGCCGCTGCGACCGTAGCCGGAGATGGAACAGTAGACCAGCCGTGGATTGATCGCCGCGAACGCGTCGTAACCCACGCCAAGCGCCTCGGCCGTGCCGGTGCGGTAGTTTTCCACGACCACATCGGCGCTGCGCACCAGCGCGTCGATCAGCGCTCGCGCCGCCGGCGCGCGCAGGTCGATCGCCAGCGACTTCTTGTTGCGGTTGCAGCAGGCGAAGTACGCCGACAGGCCGTCCTTGAACGGCGGGCCGAGTCCGCGGGTGTCGTCGCCGTCGAAGGACTCGATCTTGATCACTTCGGCGCCGAGATCGGCCAGCTGCATTCCGCACCACGGGCCGGCGAGCACGCGGGAGAATTCCAGTACGGTGATGCCGGCAAGCGAAGACATGGCTGGATTGTAAGCGCCGTGGGATTAGAATTCGCCCATGAGCATCTTTTCCCTGCCGGGCATTCCCAACATCCACTCGCATGCCTTCCAACGCGCCATGGCCGGCCTGGCCGAACGGCAGTCGGATCGCGCGGACAGTTTCTGGAGCTGGCGCGAGTTGATGTATCGCTTTGCCGGCCGGATCACCCCGGAATCGCTGCACGATATCGCCGCCCAGCTGTTCGTCGAAATGTTGCAGGCCGGCTACACCAGCGTCTGCGAATTCCATTATCTGCACCAACAAGCCGACGGCAAACCCTACGACGATCCCGCGGCGATGTCGCATGCATTGATCGCCGCGGCGCGCGAGACCGGCATCCGGCTCACACTGCTGCCGGTGTTGTACATGACCGGCGGCTTCGACGACCGGGCGCTTTCCGAACGGCAGCGCCGGTTCGGGCACAGCGTGCAGTCGTACCTGCGCCTGCTGCAGAGCCTGCGTGCGGAAGAAGGGCCGTTGTTGCGGGTCGGCGTCGCGCTGCATAGCCTGCGCGCCGTGCCGGTCGCGGCCATGCGCGAGTTACTGGCGGCAACCTCGACGGGGGCAGCGCAGCCGATCCACATCCATATCGCCGAACAGACCGCGGAAGTGGAAGAGTGCCTTGCCATTCGCGGCGCGCGCCCCGTCCAGTGGCTGTTGGCGAACGCACCGGTGGACGAACATTGGACGCTGGTGCACGCCACACACCTGACCAAGGCAGAGGTGATTGGCGTTGCCAAGACCAACGCCGTCGTAGCCTTGTGCCCGACCACCGAGGCCAACCTCGGCGATGGTGTATTTCCGTTGCGCGATTTTCTCGATCACGGCGGAGTCTTCGGCATCGGTTCCGATTCGAATGTCTCGGTCTCGCCGGTCGAGGAATTGCGTTGGCTGGAGTACGCACAGCGCCTGGTTACGCACCAGCGCAATGTCGCCGTGACACCCGGCCTGCCCAGCACCGGTGAAAGTCTGATCGTGCAATCGGTTGCCGGCGGCCGGCAGGCGAACGGCCAGGACGGGCAGGACAAGGACCTTCTCAAGCTCGACCAGGCTGCCTTGTCGCTCGCCGGCGCCGCCGCCGCCGATGTCCAGGACCGGTTTGTTTTTTCCGGCAATCGCAACCTGGTCAAGGACGTATTCGTTGCTGGCGTCCAGGTAATCAGGGACGGGCAACACGCCAAGGGTGAACATATCCAGCGCCGCTACCGGTCGGCGCTGCGGTCGTTGCTCTGCGACAGCTGAGGACTTTCAGCGTCCAGCCAGTTGCGCCGCTGCGGCCAGCACGTCGCTGAGCACCCCGGCTGCCGTGATCTCGGCGCCGGCACCGGGTCCGCTGACCGTCAGTGGCGTCTGGTCCTGCAGGTCCGTGCGGATC
>JBAZBG010000290.1:0-4004 GCA_041671585.1 Arenimonas sp.
GCATGGATAAGATTCGGATTCGCGGTGCCCGCACCCACAACCTCAAGAACATCGATCTCGACCTGCCGCGCAACCGGCTGATCGTGATCACCGGCCTGTCCGGCTCGGGCAAGAGTTCGCTGGCCTTTGACACCATCTACGCCGAGGGTCAGCGCCGCTACGTGGAATCCTTGTCCGCCTATGCCCGGCAGTTCCTGTCGGTCATGGAGAAGCCGGACGTCGACCATATCGAAGGCCTGTCGCCGGCGATTTCGATCGAACAGAAGTCTACTTCGCATAATCCAAGATCCACTGTCGGCACCATCACCGAGATCTACGACTACCTGCGCCTGCTCTACGCGCGGGTCGGCACCCCGCGCTGCCCCGACCACCATTTCCCGCTGGAGGCCCAAACCATCAGCCAGATGGTCGACATGGTCCTGGGCCAGCCGGAAGACGTTCGCCTGATGCTGCTGGCGCCGGTGGTGCGCGAGCGCAAGGGCGAGCACGTGCAGGTGTTCGAACAACTGCGGGCGCAGGGTTTCGTCCGAGTCCGGGTCAACGGCGCCATCTACGACATCAACGACGTGCCGGCGCTGACGCTGCGCCAGAAGCACACCATCGAAGCGGTGATCGATCGCTTCAAGCCGCGCGCCGAGAACAAGCAACGACTGGCCGAAAGTTTCGAGACCGCGCTCAAGCTCGGCGACGGGTTGGCATCGGTCATGCAGCTGGATGACCCGAAGGCGGCGCCGCTGCTGTTTTCATCCAAATTCAGCTGCCCGGTTTGCGACTACTCGCTGCCGGAGCTGGAGCCGCGGCTGTTCTCGTTCAACTCGCCGATGGGTGCCTGCCCGGCCTGCGATGGACTGGGCGTGGCCCAGTTCTTCGATCCGGCGCGCATCGTGGTACACCCCGAGCTCAGCCTCGCCGCCGGCGCCGTGCGCGGCTGGGACCGGCGCAACGCCTACTATTTCCAGCTGATCGCCTCCTTGTCCAAGCACTACGGATTCAACGTCGACACCACCTGGAGCGAGCTCGGCGAAAAGAACCGGCAAGCCGTGCTGTATGGCAGTGGCGATGAGGTGATCTCCTTCACCTACCTCACCGAGTCGGGCGGCCGCACCCAGCGCAAACACAAGTTCGAAGGCATCGTGCCCAACCTGGAACGCCGTTATCGGGAAACCGAATCGCAGGCGGTCAAGGAAGAGTTGTCGAAATTCATAAGCAACCGCGCCTGTCCGGAATGCAGCGGCGCGCGACTCAATCGCGCCGCGCGCAATGTCTTCGTCGCCGATCGTCCACTGCCGCAGCTCACCCAATTGCCGGTCGACGAATCGCTGGCGTTCTTCGCCCAGCTGACGCTGCCCGGCTGGCGCGGCGAGGTTGCGGTCAAGATCGTCAAGGAGATTCGCGAGCGCCTGCGTTTCCTGGTCGATGTCGGCCTGGATTACCTCACGCTCGACCGCAAGGCGGACACGCTGTCCGGCGGCGAGGCGCAGCGTATTCGCCTCGCCTCGCAAATTGGCGCGGGACTGGTCGGCGTGATGTACGTACTCGACGAACCGTCGATCGGCCTGCATCAACGCGACAACGAGCGCCTGCTCGGCACCCTCACCCGCCTGCGCGACATGGGCAACACCGTGATCGTCGTCGAACACGACGAAGACGCGATCCGCATGGCCGACCACATCGTCGACATCGGGCCGGGCGCGGGCGTGCATGGCGGCGAGATCATCGCCGAAGGCCTGTTGCAGGACATCCTGAAGGCGCCGCGCTCGCTGACTGGCGCCTACCTGTCGGGCAAGCGGCGGATCGAAATTCCCAAGCAACGGCACAAGCCGAATCCAAAGATGGCGATGCGCGTGCTCGGCGCGTCCGGCAATAACCTGAAGAATGTCGACCTGACCATCCATGGCGGCCTGTTCACCTGCATCACCGGCGTCTCCGGCTCGGGCAAATCGACGCTGATCAACGACACGCTGTACCACATCGCCGCCAACGAACTGAACGGCGCCTCGCATACCGTTTCTCCCTACCGCGACGTGGAAGGCATCGAGCTGTTCGACAAAGTCGTCGACATCGACCAGTCGCCGATCGGGCGCACGCCGCGTTCGAACCCGGCAACGTATACCGGCCTGTTCACACCCTTGCGCGAGTTGTTTGCGCAGGTACCGGAAGCGCGCGCCCGCGGCTATTCGCCTGGCCGTTTCAGCTTCAACGTGCGCGGCGGCCGCTGCGAGGCCTGCCAGGGCGACGGCCTGATCAAGGTCGAGATGCACTTCCTGCCCGACGTCTATGTGCCCTGCGATGTCTGCCATGGCAAGCGCTACAACCGCGAGACGCTGGAAATCCTCTACAAGGGCTACAGCATCCGCGACGTGCTGGAAATGACGGTCGAGGATGCGCTCAAGCTGTTTGAACCGGTACCGACGCTGGCGCGCAAGCTGGAAACGCTGATCGATGTCGGGCTCAGCTACATCAAGCTCGGGCAATCGGCGACCACACTGTCCGGCGGCGAAGCGCAACGGGTGAAACTGTCGAAGGAACTGAGCCGACGCGACACCGGGCGCACGTTGTACATTCTGGATGAGCCGACCACCGGCCTGCATTTCCACGACATCGAACACCTGCTCGCCGTGTTGCACAAGCTGCGCGACGACGGCAATACCATCGTCGTGATCGAACACAACCTGGACGTGATCAAGACCGCCGACTGGGTGATCGACCTCGGACCCGAGGGCGGCCACCGCGGCGGCCAGATCATCGCCGAAGGCACGCCGGAAGCCCTGTCGACGATCGAGGCCTCGCATACCGGTCAGTTCCTGGCAAAACTGTTCGGCAGCAGCAAGCCCTCGCGCAAGCGCAGCGCCGCATGAGCAAGGTCCTATTCCAGCTTGATATCCCGGTGCGCTGGCGCGACCTGGACGCCTTCAACCACGTCAACAATGCCAGCTATCTCGGCTTCATCGAAGAAGCGCGGGTGCTGTGGTTCAAGTCGCTGAGCGAAGACTGGGCGGGCGAATCCTCCGCGCCGATCCTCGCAGCGATCACGGTCAACTACCGGCGCCCGATGGGCTGGCCGGAAACGGCGCGCATCGAACTGTTCGCCGAGCGGCTCGGCACCAAGAGCCTGACGCTGGGCCATCGCATCCGCGCCGCCGACTCGCCCGACACCCTGTACGCCGACGGCAATACCGTCCTGGTCTGGGTCGACCGCACGGGCCAGTCGGTGCCGCTACCCGGCCGGGTGCGCGCCGCCTGCACCAACGCGTAATCAAAATGTGGGAGCGGCTGACCAGACATACGTCTGTTAGAAGCCAGCCGCGATGTTTCTGTGAAAGGCATCGCGGCTGAAGCCGCTCCTACACTATCTACTTCGGCGGATCGCTGCGGATGGGAAAGTCGCCGGAAATCAGCCGGCCGTCGGCCAGCGTCAGGCTGAGCTGCACGGTGTCGCCGGCTTTCAATTTGCGCTTCGGACTCATCAGCATCAAATGCGTGCCGCCAGGCGCCAGGCGAACCTCGCCATGTGCAGGCAGCGGCAGGGAATCGACATGACGCATCTTGCTGACGCCGTCTTGAACCTGCGTCTCGTGGATCATGGCCATGGCGAAATCGCCGGAGCTGACCTCGGTGATGGCAACTGCGCGAGTGCAGGGATTTCGCACGATGGCGTACGCAGCCAGTGTCATCGCACCGGGCGGCGCGGCGCGAATCCAGCCCTGTTCTATGATTGGTACGCAGCCAGGCGTCGCCGCAACCGCAGCTGAAGAGGCACCGAGCAGGCACAACCCCAAGGCAAATGATCGAACGTTCATGGGCCTATGATACCTCGCGCCCACTGGAGCTTTTCATGAACCGAACACTGTTCGCTTCCGCTATCGCCACCGCGCTCGCCGCCGTCGGCGCACCTGTGCATGCCGATGGTTCCTTGACCGTCTACAGCGGCGACTTCGACGCCGTGGCCCAATCCGAGGGGCAGCCCGGCGGCCCTGGATTCGCGCTGGTCGAACGGCGCGTCG
>JBAZBG010000291.1:0-3994 GCA_041671585.1 Arenimonas sp.
CGCATGGTATCGGCCGAATCCTGGTTGTCGTCGACGACCAGGATCTTCCTGCGCGCGCCCGAGTCGGCCGGCGTAGCGACGGCGGCGGCATCCGCTGGCGATTCCCTGCGTGGCAGGCGAACCACGAACTCGCTGCCCCGGCCCATCAGCGCCGGACTGTAGACATTCACGTCGCCGCGGTGGCGCAACACGATTTCCCGCACCAGGCTCAGGCCCAGGCCCAGGCCGCCTTGCGACCGGGCCGCATCCTGGTCGCCCTGGACGAACGGATTGAAAATATCCACGAGCAGTTCGTGCGGTATGCCGATGCCGGTATCCCTGACGGATATTTCCGCATGGGTGTCCGTGCAGCGCAACGCGACGACGATGAGGCCGCCATCCGGCGTGAACTTGACGGCGTTGGTGAGCAGGTTGCCGACCACCTGCACGATGCGCGCCTTGTCGCCCTGCAGCCAGGGATCGCAATTGCCCGTTTCCAGTTTCAGCGAATGCGCCTTGCCGCGTACCAACGGCTCCGCCGCCTCAATGGCCTCGCCGATGGCCTCGCGCAAATTCACCGGCTTGGATTCCAGGTGGATCTTGCCGCTGGTGATGCGACCGACATCCATCAGGTCGTCGACCAGCCGCGTCATCTGTTTCAATTGCCGCGAGATGACCGCCCTTGCCGCGCGCACCGGTTCCGAATCGACGTCGGCCATCTCGATGATGGAGACGGCGTTGGAAATCGGCGCCAGCGGATTGCGCAGCTCGTGGCCGAGCATTGCCAGGAAATCGGTGAGCCGCCGGCCCTTGTCCTCGAGGTTGGAAATCCGCCGTTTGTCGGTCAGGTCGCGGGTGACTTTGGCAAAGCCGCGATGGCGACCGCGGGCATCGTACAGCGGCGTGATGACGACATTGGCCCAGAACCGGCTGCCATCCTTGCGGATGCGCCAACCCTCATCTTCGAAACGATTGTGTTCCAGCGCCTGGCGCAGCTCTTCGGCCGGCCAACCGGCGGTATTCAATTCCTCCGGATAGAAGATCGAAAAATGCTTGCCGAGGATCTCCGGGGCTTCGTAGCCCTTGGTCCGTTCCGCGGCGGCATTCCAGCTCACCACGTGGCCGCTGGGATCGAGCATGAAGATGGCGTAGTCCTGCACCCCCTCCACCAGGAGGCGGAAGCGCTCTTCGCTGTGGCGCAGCTGTTCCTCCTGCTGCCGCCGTTCGCTGACGTCGCGGGTAATCTTGGAATAGCCGTGGAACTGGCCCTGCGCGTCGAGCAGCCGGGTGATGACGACGCTGGCCCAGAATCGGGTGCCGTCCTTGCGGATGCGCCAGCCCTCGCTTTCGAAGCGGCCGCAGTCGCGGGCGACGGCGAGCTCGTGTTCCGGCCACTTCTTGGCGACCAGTTCTTCCGGATAGAACATCGACACGTGACGGCCGATCACCTCTTCCGGCTCGTAGCCCTTGATCTGCTTCGCGCCCGCATTCCAGGTCCGGATGAAGCCGCCGACATCGAGCAGAAAGATCGCGTAATCGGTGACCGAGTCGACCAGCAGCCGAAACTCCACGTCGCCGACGAGAGCGGGGTCGGCGGGGCGGTGCTGCACAGTGTCTTTCATGCGTCTGAGCGCACCGTCAGCGAAGCGCACTCGCGGCCGAGCATGCCGTCGGCTTTGTCGACCGGACAGGCGCCGAATGCCACGAACTCGATGTCGAAGGATTCAATGCGGGTCTTGTTTTCGGTGGTCTGCGCCAACTCGAATGCGGTGGGTCCGGCGGCCGTGGTCAGCAGCAGCGCGATCCGCACTTCGCCGGCCCAGATGCATTGCACATCGGCAGGACAACGGCTGTCGCTGACGATGCGCTCGAAGCGAAGCTTGGTCGATGGCGCGACATCCACCTCTTCGCCCGCGGCGAGCACGCGCACTTGGTCCGCCGGCTGAGGTTCGACCACGGGCGGCGTCAGGGTTCCGGGTGGGACCACGGCCGGGTCCACGGTCGGTTCGACGGCCGGCGCTGCCGCGGCATTGCGGTCGCAGGCCCCGAGCAGGCCGACAAGCAGTAGCGCGGCCATGGCCGCCCGGGCCGTTTGCGGCCAGGCTGGGATGGCGGAGCGGGACCAGCTGTTCATGCGCGTATTTCCGGGACCGGGTACCGGAAATGGTACGCGGCCACGCGCCGGGGACCGGGCCCCGCGCTTTATCGGGTCAGCTGGTGTTAAGATGAGAACGATTCCCATTCGTAGGTATCCGCCAATGCGCGCTTTCCCGGTATTGCTTCCGATCCTGCTGCTGTGCGCGGCCTGCAGCCGCTCTGACGCCGACACCATCAGTGAAATTGCCAGTCTCAAGGCCGAAATCGAGCAATTGAAGGCGGCTCGAACGGCGAGCGCGGCGGCGGTGGCGCCCGAACTGGGCGAGCAGATGCTCACGCTGCAGATTCGCCACGGCCGCTTGTGGGCGGCTGGCCAAGCCCAGAACTGGATGCTCACGCAGTTTCAGCTGGCCGAGTTGCGCGAGTCCCTGGCCGGCGTCGTCGAACTCAACGGCGACCATGCCGCGATGCAACCAAAGCGCCTCGCCGACGTGCTGCCGGCGATGGTCGATCCGGCGCTCAGGCAAATGCAGGACGCGGTGGACGCGCAGGACCAAGCGAAATTCGAGCTGGCCTACGACGCGCTCACCCAAGCCTGCAATGAATGCCACAAAGCCGCCGAGCATGGCTTCCTGGTCATGCAGCGACCGCAGACGCCGGTGCTCGACAACCTGCGACCGTAACGCCTCCTGCACCGGCGGCCGCCACGTAGCCGCCGGTCAATCGAGCCGGGAACCCTGCATCGCCTGCGCTAATCAACTATCGTAGGCCAGCCAGACATGGGCAGCGGAGGCTTTCGGTCGCACATGGATCTCGTCGAAAAGCAGTTTGCCGTCGATCAGCTGAAGCTGGGTATGTACGTCAATCGGCTTGACCGCGATTGGCTGGAGACTCCGTTTCCGCTCCAGGGCTTCTTCATCAGCTCGCCGGAAGACATCGAAATCCTGAGCGAGTATTGCCAGCATGTGTTCGTCGACGTCGAACGCCGCCTGGTAGTCCCTGAGCAGCACCTGGTCAGGCAGGCGCCGAACCGGCTGGAAAACCTGCGCGGCAAGGTGCGGTATGCCGACACCGCCGCCTTCGCCGAGGAAGTGCCGCGCGCGCGCGCGGCAAACCAGAACGCCACCGGCATCGCCAATGAGATCATCGAGCACGTGCGCGCCGGCAACAAATTATCGTCCGAACGCGTCCAGGATGCGGTCGGGCCGATCATCGAAAGCGTGCTGCGCAATGTCGACGCCTTCTTCTGGGTTTCCAGCCTGCTAAAACGCGATGCCTACCTGTACAGCCATGCGGTGAACTGCAGTGCGATGGCCGCCGCCCTGGGCCGGCACATGGGCTTTCCGGAAGAGGTGCTGGTCAGCCTGGCCACCGGCGGCCTGTTGCTGGACGTGGGCAAGGCCGAACTTTCCGATCAGGTACTCAATTCGCCCGACCCATTGAGCAAGGAAGTGTTCTGGGGGGTGAAAAAGCACGTGGACAGCAGCCTGCGGATCATGATGGAAGCCGGCATCCACAACGTGGATGTGCACGACATGATCCGCTGCCACCACGAGCGCTTCGATGGTTCCGGCTATCCCGAGGGACTGGCCGGCACCAAGATTCCGCTGTTCGGGCGCATGGCCGCAGTCATCGATTCCTTCGACGCGATGACCAGCCAGCGTGCCTATCAGTCGCCGACCTCGCGCCACCAGGCGTTGCAGGAAATCTATCGCGGCCACGGCACGCTGTATCAGCGCGACATCGTCGAGCAGCTGCTGCAATGCATGAGCGTGTATCCGACCGGCTCGCTGGTGGAGCTGAGCACCGGCGAGGTGGGCATCGTCGTCGCCCAGAACCAGGCGCGCCGGCTGCGGCCTCGGGTGATGTTGTTGCTCGATCGGGACAAGAAGCCGTACACAGATTATCCGCACGTCGA
>JBAZBG010000292.1:0-3990 GCA_041671585.1 Arenimonas sp.
GAACCCACCACGCTGCAGGCGTCCCTGCGCGTCGGGGATTTGCAGCAATGGCTGGCCGCAGCGGACGGCTCGCCGTTGCCGCCGATCAACGGCACGCTGAGCACGCCATCGCTGGAGTTCGATGGCGTCAAGCTGCTGGGAGTCGAAGTTGAAATCAGCGATGGCAATGCGTCCGCCGCGCCGCCGTGAACACTAACAACGACGCTGCATTTTCCGCGCGCCTGCTGCGTTGGTTCGACAGCAGCGGTCGCCACGATCTGCCCTGGCAACATCCGCGCGCGCCATACCGCGTCTGGCTGGCGGAGATCATGCTGCAGCAGACGCAGGTGCAAACGGCCATTCCCTACTTCGAGCGCTTCGTCCGCGAATTACCCACGCTGGCGGACTTGGCCGACGCCGAGCTCGACCGCGTCATCGCACTGTGGGCCGGGCTTGGCTACTACGCCCGCGCCCGCAACCTGCACAGTACGGCGCGGCTTTGCGTCGAACAGCATGGCGGCCAACTACCGGACAATTTCGAAGCCTTGTCCGCGTTGCCCGGCATCGGCCGCAGCACCGCCGGCGCCATCCTGGCGCAAGCCTACGGCCTTCGTTTCCCGATTCTCGACGGCAATGTAAAACGCAGCCTGTGCCGCTATCACGGCGTCGACGGCTGGCCCGGCAGCACGGCGGTGGAAAAGACATTGTGGGAGCTGGCCGAACGGCATCTGCCGGAAACGCGCCTGGCCGATTACACGCAGGCGATCATGGATTTCGGCGCCACGCTGTGCACGCGCAGCGATCCGGCCTGCGTGCTGTGTCCCTTGCAGGACGATTGCGTCGCGCTGCACGAGGGGCGGATCGAACAGCTGCCCGAATCCAGACCGGGAAAGCCGTTGCCGGAGCGGCGCACGATGATGCTGGTACTGCGCGACGCCAGCGGCCGCGTGTTGCTGGTGCGCCGCCCGCCGACCGGCGTCTGGTCGGGCATGTGGTCGCTGCCCGAAGTGGCCGATCACGACGAAGCCCGCGAGTTCGTGGCCCGCCACACCGAGGCCGACTTCGACGCCAACACTCCGCTGGCGCTGATCGAGCACACCTTCAGCCACTACCGGCTGCATATCGCACCTCTGCTATGGGCAAATGCATCCGACTCCGCGCGCATCGGCGATAATGAGTTGCACCGCTGGCATCCGCTGGCGGCGCTGGACGAAGTCGGGCTGCCGGCGCCGGTCAGGAAACTGTTGATTGGATTGCGCTGATCCGCGCCAACGAAAGCGAGACAACGATGAGCCGCCGAGTGTTTTGCCAGAAACAACAAATCGAAACCGAAGGACTGGGCTTCATGCCCTGGCCCGGTCCCATGGGCAAGCGCGTATTCGAAAACATCGGCAGGGCGGCCTGGCAGGAATGGCTGGCGCACCAGACCATGTTGATCAACGAGAACCGGCTGTCCCCGCTCGACCCCAAGCACCGCGCATTTCTTGAAGTGGAAATGGAGAAATTCCTGTTCGGCGGCGGCGCCCAGGCGCCTGCGGGCTACGTGCCGCCTGAATCCTGAGCGTTTCGAGCGCTCCGAGCTTGCCTTGCCCCCTGCCCGGCGGCTATCATTTCCAGCTCGCCCCACGCCGATGGGTCGACCAGGCAAGCCAGTGGCCGAGTAGCTCAGTTGGTAGAGCAGGGGATTGAAAATCCCCGTGTCGGCGGTTCGATTCCGTCCTCGGCCACCATGGTTTTCAGTGACTTACAGTAGCCGCACGCGTTGCGGCTTTTGTTTGGGCGACGCTTGCCCGATCAATCCTTCTTCACCACGATTTCCACGCGTCGATTCTTCTGGCGGCCTTCCGGATCGTCGGAGCCGTCGCTCCTGGTATTGGGCGCCACCGGCTGCTGTTCACCCAGGCCGCGGGTGCTGAAGGTCACGGTGTTCAGTCCGCCCTGGCTGGCGAACCAGTTCTTCACGGCCTCGGCACGCCGTTCGGAAAGCCTTTGGTTGTAGTTGTCGTCGCCCTTGGCATCGGTGTGGCCCTCGATCCGCACAGTGCTGTCCGTGGCTTTCTCGCCGATCAGGGCCGCCGCTTGCTTCAAGGTTTGCTCGGCCTTCGGCAGGATCACCGCCTTGTCGAACTCGAACAGTACGTCGGCGGCCAGCTCGATGCGGATTTCGGTTGCCGTTTCCTTGACCGCCAGATCAGTCACCTGCCCGCCAACGTCGCCATCGTCGAACACCAGGTCAAGCACCGTGAATTTAAGATCGACCACCGATGCCTGGGACGCTGGCGTAGCCGCCCATGTCGCTGCCGGAAAAATCAGCAGGGCGATCAGCCCCAGGCTGGAGCATTTCATTGCCAGGCTCCTTCGCGGCTACTGACTGATGGGCACGTCGTCCATCGGGCTGAAGTGCGGCACGACGATGCCGACCTTCTGCACGTCGGCCGGTGGCGCCGGGAACTTGGCCCACAGATTGACCCGTGTTTTCGGCTTGACGTTCGCCACGTTCGCGCTGCAGACGCAGTCTTGCTCCGCATCCCGCACTACCAGGTATTTCTTCTTGCCCGCCGGGTCCATCAGATGCACGCCACCGACGCTTCGGTAATCCTCGCTCAAGCTTGAGCCCAGGTAGCCGCTGGCGAGGTTGAGCTCTTGGTCAGAATCGTTGATGAGCGCGAACTTGAGACTCACCGTGTCGCCGGTACCGCGCTTCAACTCGGTCACCTCGACCCGTACACCCGGCTTTTCGCCATCGGCGCCGGCCAATACCACCGTCGCTGGAGGCGGTGCCGACGCGGCAGCCATCGTCGCCGCGTCGGTCATGGGCATGGCAGCGTCGACCGGCGCCGGCGCCGGTTCTGGCGTCGCCGCCGGTACTGGCGCTGCCGCTTCCGGTGCCGCGGGTCCGGGACCAGCAGCCGGTAAGTCTGCCGCCGGTCTGCAGGCGTTCAGGGCCAGGGCCAGGCTGAAAATTAGGCAGGCTGCCGCACATTGCTTCGGCGTACGCATGATCATGTACTCCTTGCTGTCCCTGCGGGCGGCATATCATGCGCATGCTTGCTCGTCAAGTTGAGCCAATTCCTCACCGAGCCCCGCACAGTTCCGGAAATTTGCAGGATCTGTCTGCCGGGCCGCTCCCGGAGGTCGGACGCGGAGGTGGCTGCTATGCTAATCGCGAATTCTCCCGCGAGCTCCCGCCCATGCGCCCAGCCCCAAGAATCCTGCTAGCCCTCGCTTTTTCAGCCCTGATCGCCGGCTGTGGCGGCAGCGGCGTGCGCAAGCAGATCAATCCGCCCCGCGCCAGCATCCAGCAACTCACCGCGCAGGCCGACGGTCAGTGGCAATTGATCGTGCGCCTGCAGAATTTCAGCAACGTGCCCACGTCCTTCGAATCGGTCAACGCCAAGCTGGTCGTGGCTGGCCTGGAAGCCGGCCCGATCACCCTGAGTCCGGCGATCACCATCGGTCCGGAATCCGCCGACGTGGTCACCACGACGATCAAGCCCGCAGTCACCGGCAAGCTGGTCATCGCTTCGGCGCTGGCGTCCGGACAGTCGGTGCGATATTCGGTGTCGGGAACCATCGTCACCGGAGACCCCAAGGGCAATTACAGCTTCACCTTCGACAGCACGCTCAACCCGGCGCCCGGCCTGCCCGGCGTGATGCGCTGAAGCGTCGTACCAAGCCCACGCCAGGAAGCAAGCCATGAACAGCTACAGCGCTCCATTGCGCGACATTCGCTTCGTTCTTTTCGATGTCTTGGGCGCCGAAGCGCTGTACCAGCGACTGGGCATGGCACATGCGCAACGCGACTTGCTCGATGCCGTGCTCGATGAAGCGGCCAAGTTCACGGAAACCGTACTGGCGCCCTTGAATGTGGTCGGCGACGAGCATGGCTGCGTCTACGACAAGAACACCGGCGCCGTCGCCACACCGGCGGGTTTCAAGGAAGCCTATGCGCAGTTCGGCGCGGCCGGCTGGACCGGATTGACGGCGCCCGAAGCAGTGGGCGGCCAGGAC
>JBAZBG010000293.1:0-3989 GCA_041671585.1 Arenimonas sp.
AATACGCCGCGACCGTCGATCGGATTGAGCACGTCCAGGCCGTATTTCTGCCCGACCACGAAGTCTTCCTGGCCATGTCCGGGCGCGGTGTGCACCGCGCCGGTGCCGGCCTCGGTGGTCACGTGATCGCCGAGGATGATCGGCACCACGCGCGAATAGAACGGGTGCTGCAGCGACATCATTTCCAGCGCCGAGCCCTTGGCGCGGCCAAGGATCGTCGGCTGCTCGACGCCGTAGCGGCGCAAGGTCGCCTCTGCCAGCGCCTCGGCCAGGACCAGCAGCTGGCGACGGCCGGCGCGATCGGGTCCAGCCACCAGCACATAGTCGAGGTCGGGGCCGAGCGTGACCGCCAGGCTGGCCGGCAAGGTCCACGGGGTGGTCGTCCAGATCGGTACGCAGACCAGGGCCTCGCCGCAGTCCACGCCGAACTTCGCCGCCAGCGCCTTGCCATCGATCGCGTCGTAGGCCACGTCGACGGCGGGAGAGGTCTTGTCGATGT
The DNA here is from genome assembly GCA_041671585.1 of Arenimonas sp. Taxonomy (GTDB): domain Bacteria; phylum Pseudomonadota; class Gammaproteobacteria; order Xanthomonadales; family Xanthomonadaceae; genus Arenimonas. The sequence continues at coordinate 500 of JBAZBG010000293.1, forward strand.
ACTCGATTTCCGCTTCGGCCAGCGCCGAGCCGCAATCGAAACACCAGTGCACCGGCTTCACGCCGCGAGTCAGGTGACCACGCTCGACGATCTTGGCCAGCGAACGCAGCATGTCCGCCTCGAAACGGAAATCCATGGTGCGGTACGGATTGGCCCAATCGCCGAGCACGCCCAGGCGCTGGAAATCGCGACTCTGGCCTTCGATCTGTTCGCCGGCGTACTCGCGGCATTTTTGCCGGAATGCCGCCGCGTCCAGCTTGTCGCCGACCTTGCCGAATTTCTTCTCGACCACCAGCTCGATCGGCAGGCCATGGCAATCCCAACCGGGCACGTAAGGCGCGTCGTAGCCGGCGAGCAAGCGCGACTTGACGACCATGTCCTTGAGGATCTTGTTGACCGCGTGGCCGATGTGAATGGCGCCGTTCGCGTACGGCGGGCCGTCGTGCAGCACGAACGAAGGACGGCCCTTGGCGTGTTCGCGGATCTGCTGGTACAGGCCTTCGGTCTGCCAGCCGGCAAGAATGCCTGGCTCGCGCTTGGGCAAATCGCCGCGCATCGGGAACGCCGTGTCCGGCAACGAGATGGTGTGCTTGTAATCTTTTTTCTGCTCAGCGGACATTACGCACCGACTCCAAGAGTTTTCTGATCGTGCCGAAGCAGCTTTCGCGCCTGCTCGGCATCGATATTCATTTGCCGGACCAAGGCCGGCAGGTCATCGAATTTTTCTTCTTCGCGCAGCTTGGCGACGAACTCCACGCGCAGGCGCTGACCGTAGAGATCGCCATCGAAGTCAAACAGATGCGCTTCGAGCAATGGCTCTCGTCCGAAAACGGTCGGCCGGGTGCCCAGGCTTGACACGCTGGCGTGCGGCTCGTCGCCCACGCCGTGGACCCAGCTGGCGTAGATGCCGGTCAGCGCGGTGCGCTTGCCCATCAACCGGATATTGGCGGTCGGATAACCGAGCCGGCGTCCCAGTTGGCGCCCGCGCACGACCTTGCCGTCGATGGCGTAACGGCGGCCCAGGCCGGCGGCGGCGCCGTCCAGATCGCCTTCGGCCAATTGTTCGCGCAGGCGGGAGCTTGAGACGCGCTCGCCGTTCACGTGCACCGGTTCGATCTGCCCGGCGACGAAGCCGTGATCGGCGCCCAGTTTCTGCAGCATCGCGACGTCGCCGAGACGGCCTCTGCCGAAACGAAACTCCGGCCCGACCCAGACTTCGCAAGCCGACAACCGGCCCGCCAGAATCTTGCTGATGAACTCCTCGGCCGACATCGACGCCAGGGCCGCATTGAAACGCAGCAGGCCGATCCGATCGACCCCGAGCGCACGCAGCCCCTCGAATTTGGCCCGTGGCAGCAGCAGCCGCGCCGGCTGCTCGCCGCGCGCAAAGAACTCCCGCGGCAACGGTTCGAAGCTCAGCGCCACGGCCGGCAACTCCAACGCGCGGGCGCGCGCGACGGCGTGGCCGACCAGCGCCTGATGCCCACGATGCAGGCCGTCGAAAGCTCCGATGCATACCACGCTGCCCTGCGGGCAAAGTGCATTGCCCTCGACGTCCCGGAACAGCTTGCTCATGGCCGAAAGTATACCGGCGAAACCATGGCTTCAGACCTCGCGCAGGTGCTTTGGCCGCAGGCCGGCAAGCAGCAAACCGGCACCGTAGGCCGCCGCGCCCGCGGCGACGGACACCAGTAGCCAGGTCAGGCGCGAAATCCAGTGCATCTGGTTCCAGTCGCCCAGCGCCTGGCGCATGGACAGCACCGCCAGTGTCATCAGGACGCAGCCGACGGCGATCTGCACCAGCAGCTTGCGCCAGCCCGGCTCCGGCCGATACAGCCCGTCCCGGCGCACGTAACGCCATAGCAACGCGGCGTTGGCGATACCGGCCAGGGCGGTTGCCAGGGCGATGCCGGCATGCGCGGCCACGACGCCGTAGTACCAGAGCGGCGTCACCAGCAACACGGTCAGTGCAACGTTGATGAACACGGTGAGGATGGCCGCGCGCATCGGCGTCCGCGTGTCCTGCCTGGAATAGAACGCCGGCAATAGCACCTTGGTGATCATGAAAGGCGCCACCCCCACGCTCATCGCGGTCACGCTGATGGCGACCATCTGGGTGTCATGCAGCGTGAATGCGCCGCGGAACAGAATCGTCGAAGCCAAGGGTCCGGCCAGCAAGGCCAGTCCCAGGGCGGCGGGAATGCCGACCAGCAGGGATAAGCGCAAGCCCCAGTCCAGCGCATGGGAATAGCCGGCCGCATCGGTGTCGGCATGGCGGCGCGACAGGTGCGGCAGGATCACGGTGCCGATGGCGACGCCGAACATGCCCAGCGGGAACTCGATGAGGCGATCGGTGTAGTACAGCCAGCTCTGCGCATTGACCACCAGCAAGGACGCGAACATGGTGCCGACGAGCAGGTTCAGCTGCGACACGGACGAGGAAAAAATTGTCGGCACCATCAGCGTGAAAACGCGGCGCACGCCCTCGTGCCTGAAATCCATTCGCAGGCGCGGACGCAGGCCCAACCGGCCGAGCGCCGGCCAGAGCAGCAGCAACTGCAGCAGGCCGGCGAGAAAAACGCCCCAGGCCAGCGCGAACTCGGGCACCTCGAAATACCTGGCCAACAACAGCATCGCGAAGATCACCGCCAGGTTGTGCAGCACCGGAGTGAACGCCGGCAGGCCGAACTGGCGAAAACTATTGAGTACGGCGCCCGACAAGGCGGTCATCGAGATGAAGGCGAGATAGGGAAAGGTGATGCGCAGCATCTCGGCGGTCATTGCCACCTGTTCGGAATCCTTGCCGGCAAACAGCAGGAACAGCCGGGCGATCCACGGGGCGAACAGAATGCCCAGGCCGGTGATCGTCACCACCACCGCCAGCAAGGCGCCGGCCACGTGGTCGAGGAAATCGCGCAGCGCCGCCTCGTCGCCTTTTTGCCGCAGCTCGGACAGCACCGGCACGAAGGCAGAGGCAAACGAGCCCTCGGCAAAGACGCGGCGCAGGTAGTTGGGGATGCGGTAGGCCACGACGAACGCGCTGACCGCCGGACCGGCGCCGAACAGGCTGGCCTGGATCAGGTCGCGAGCCAGGCCCGCGACTCGGGAAATCAGGGTCATGGCGCTGAACACCGCGGTGGAGCGCAGCAAACCGGACCGGCTCATGCCGCTGCCTTCGCGCCGTGGCCGGAAACCGGCCGGGATAATTGACTCAAGCCACTGAATCGGCCATACTTTTGAGTCTTCCGTGTCGCAATATCGATTTTCAGGAGTTTCACGTGGCTAACATCAAGTCCGCCAAGAAGCGCGCCAAGCAGACCGTCGTCCGCAACGCCCGCAATACCAGCCAGCGTTCCATGCTGCGCACCGCCGTCAAGCGCGTGCTCAAGGCCCTTGAAGCCAATGACGCTGCTGCCGCCGAAGCCGCCTACAAGACTGCAGTGCCGATCCTCGATCGTTACTCGTCGCGCGGCCTGATCCACAAGAACAA
>JBAZBG010000294.1:0-3986 GCA_041671585.1 Arenimonas sp.
TCGAGCGCGGCAACTCGACCATTTACGTCCAGGAAATCACCACCGGCGCGCGCGAAGTCCTGGCCAGCTTCAAGGGCATCAACGGCGCCCCGGCGTTCTCGCCGGACGGGCGCCGGATGGCGATGACACTGTCCAAGTCGGGTAGCCCGGAGATCTACGTGATGGATCTGGGCAGCAAGGTCCTGACCCAGGTGACCCGCCACTATGGAATCGACACCGAGGCGGTCTGGATGCCGGACGGCAATTCCCTGCTGTTCACCTCCGATCGGGCCGGCAAGCCGCAGGTCTATTCAATCCCGGCGTCCGGCGGCGAGCCGACCCGGATCAGCTTCCAGGGCGAATCCAACGCCCGCGCGACGGTGTCCTTCGACGGCAAGAAGATCGGCATGGCCCAGGGCGCGGGCAACATCTACCGGATCGCCGTGCTCGACCGCAGCTTTGGCGGCAGCGGCCGCTGGCAGACCCTGTCGCCGGGCAACCTTGACGAGTCGCCGAGCTTCGCGCCGAACGGCAGCATGCTGCTCTACGCGACCAAGGAAGGCCGGCGAGGCGTACTCTATGCAGTGTCCGCCGACGGCCGGGTCCGATTGCGCCTGGTGACCGCCGACTCCGATGTTCGCGAGCCGGCGTGGTCGCCGTTCAGGCAGCGCTGAGTCAGGCGCGGGCAAACTAGCTGAACCAGCCAACCTCATTCATAGAAAAGGACCCTTCATGAACACCACGACCCGCTTGCTGATCGCCGCATCCATCTGTGTGGCCCTGGCTGCCTGCACCAAGAAAGTGAAGGAGGTTCCGCCTTCCGACACCGGTCCCGATACCAGCGGGACGACGACCGGCGCCATTCCCGATGGTACCGGCAGATACACGCCTGCCGACCTGGACACCGACTCCTGCCTGCGTCAGCGCGTAATCTACTTCGATTTCGACCAGGACACCTTGCGCCCGGAATTCCAGGCGCCCGTCGCCTGCCATGCCAAGTATCTGCGCGATCGTCCGGAAGCGCGCATGACCTTGGAAGGCAATGCCGATGAACGCGGCACGCGCGAATACAACCTTGGGCTCGGCGAGCGCCGCGGTAATGCGGTCTCGGCGGCCATCCAGGGCAACGGCGGCTCAGCGGGCCAGATGTCAGTGGTCAGCTATGGCGAAGAACGTCCGACTTGCGCCGATTCGACCGAAGACTGCTGGTCGCGCAATCGCCGCGTCGAAATCGTCTACACCACCAAGTAAGGGATGACCTTGTTCGCTAACTTGCGGGTGCTCGCGCTGGTCGTCGCCGCTTTTGCGGCGGCGCCGGCAATGGCGCAAAAGCAGAGCCTGGCCGATCGCGTGGCCAGGCTGGAGCAACAGGCGGCGACGCAGAACAGTTCGTCGGGGCAGGCCAATGTCGAGCTGCTCAATCGCCTGACCCAGATGCAGGGCGAAGTGCAGGCTTTGCGCAATCAGCTGGAACAACTGCAGAACGAGAACGAGCAACTCAAGCAACGCAATCGCGACCAATACGTCGACCTCGATACGCGCATCCAGCGTATCGAGGGCGGTGCTGCGGCAACGCCGGGCAGCGCGGGTGCGGGGGGTGCAGCTACGCCGCCTTCACGAACGGCAGCCGCGTCGGCAAATCCGCCGTCGCCTGCGCCTGAGGCCCCGGCCTCCGGGGCCGACGACCAGGGCGCCTACACGGCCGCCTTCGAGGCGCTCAAGCGTGGCGATTATGTCGAGTCGGCCCGCGCTTTCCAGGCTTATCTGCGCGCGTTTCCGCAAGGAGCCCTGGCACCCAACGCCTGGTATTGGCTCGGCGAAAGCTATTACGTGACCCAGAACTTTCCGATCGCCCTGCAGGCATTCGAAAGCCTGCTCAGCCAGTTTCCGGATTCCGCCAAGGCGCCCGACGCCCTGCTGAAAAAGGGCTACTGCCAGATCGAGATGGGCGAGGTCGGCCCCGGCCAAGTCACGCTCAATCGCGTTATCAACGACTATCCCGGCACCGACGCCGCTCGCCTGGCTGTCAGCCGTCTGCGCGCGCTGAGCCTGGAAGCCCGCTGAACCGTCGCGCGACCCGATGCAAGTCGAATTCCCTGACCGTCTGCGCCTGACGGAAATATTTCTGTCCGTGCAGGGCGAGGCGCGCAGCGTCGGTTGGCCGACGGTTTTCGTCCGCCTCACCGGCTGTCCGCTGCGCTGCCAGTACTGCGATACCGCGTACGCATTCCACGGCGGCCAGTGGTGGGACATCGACACGATTCTCGCCGAAGTCGCCGGTCACGGCGTGCGTCATGTCTGTGTGACCGGCGGCGAACCGCTGGCGCAGAAGCGCTGCGTCGGCCTGCTCGAAAAACTGTGCGACGCCGGGTACGAAGTGTCCCTGGAAACCTCCGGAGCCATCGACATCTCCGACGTCGACCCGCGGGTGTCGCGGGTAGTCGACCTGAAGACTCCGGGGTCGAAGGAACAACATCGCAACTTGCTGGAAAATATTCCGTTGCTGACCGCCCACGACCAGGTCAAGTTCGTGATCTGCGATCGCGCCGATTACGACTGGGCCAGATCAATGGTCGCCGAACACGCGCTCGACGAGCGTTGTGAGGTTTTGTTTTCGCCCAGCTTCACGCAAGTCTCGCCGCGCGAGCTCGCCGAGTGGATCCTCGCGGACCGCCTGCCAGTCCGCTTCCAGATGCAACTGCACAAGCAACTCTGGGGCGACGCCCAAGGCCGCTAGGCTCTTGTAGGAGCGGCTTCAGCCGCGATGCCTTTCCCGGCTCCGGACGGGGCCAAGAGCAATCGCGGCTGAAGCCGCTCCTACAGTGGTTGTGAGAAAGGTTCCAAGCGACAATATCCAGATGACGACAGAGCTATCCCAGAAACCACGTGCCGTGGTCCTTGTCTCCGGCGGCATGGACTCGGCGGTCACGCTTGCGCTTGCACGCGAGCAGGGCTTCGATTGCTATGCCCTGTCGGTGAGCTACGGCCAGCGCCATTCGGCGGAGCTGGCCGCGGCGGCGGAACTGGCGGCGAGCCAGGGCGCGATCGAGCACAAGACGGTGATCGTCGATTTGCGCAGTATCGGCGGATCGGCATTGACGGCCGATATTGCCGTGCCCGAATCCGCCAGTGTCGGCATCCCGGTCACGTATGTGCCGGCGCGCAATACGATCATGTTGTCGGTAGCGCTGGGCTGGGCGGAAGTGCTGGGCGCGCAGGAAATCTTCTGCGGCGTGAACGCGGTCGATTACTCCGGCTATCCGGATTGCCGGCCGGAGTTCATCGCTGCCTTCGAACGCCTCGGCAACCTGGCCACCAAGGCGGGTGTCGAAGGCGCCCCGTTGCACGTGCGCGCGCCGCTGATGCGGCAATCCAAGGCGGATATCGTGCGCGAGGGTACGCGCCTGGGCGTCGATTTTTCGCGCACGGTGTCCTGTTACCAGGCCGACGAACAAGGCCGGGCCTGCGCCGTTTGCGATGCCTGTCGCCTGCGCGCGCAGGGGTTTGCCGAAGCCGGCGTGCCCGATCCGACGCGCTATTACCCGCACTGATGTGGGAGCGGCTGACCAGACATGCGTCTGTTGAAAGCCAGCCGCGATGCCGTTTGCTCCGAAAATCGCGGCTGAAGCCGCTCCCACGGTTAACAGGAGGCGGCGATTCGGTTAGAATGCGCACCCCGGCCACGCCGGGCTGTTTTTTTGATGGGTCGTTAGCTCAGTTGGTAGAGCAGAAGACTTTTAATCTTTTGGTCCCGAGTTCGAGTCTCGGACGACCCACCATCTCGCTCAAGTCATGGACAACGCTCAGGCCGCGCATGCTTCGCGCAACACGGCGAGCATCTGTTCGCCATAGCGTTCCAGCTTGGACACGCCCACCCCGTTGATCTGGCCCAGTTCTTTCAGGTTTTGCGGCCGCTGCGTCGCCATCGCGCGCAAGGTGGCGTCGTGGAAGATGACGTAGGCCGGCAGGTTCTGTTCGCGCGCCAGGCTCGCGCGCAGGGAGCGCAG
>JBAZBG010000295.1:0-3965 GCA_041671585.1 Arenimonas sp.
ACGCGCGCCATCGCCGCTTTTCGCGAGTTCTTTTCCCGCTAGGGCGCCGGCACGCCGCGCTGCAATCGCGCGCCGATCAAGTTGCCGGCAGGTCCAGATTGCGCCCCTTCACGGGCGTCAAAGGGAAAAAATAGTCTCGATCGGTTTTTCGAAGAGTCGGGCCAACGCGAACGCCAGCGGCAGGCTGGGATCGTAGCGGCCGGTTTCCAGTGCGTTCACCGTCTGCCGCGACACCTCCAGACGGTCGGCGAGATCGGCCTGCGTCCAGCCACGCGCGGTGCGCAGGTCCTTGATGATGTTCTTCATCCGTGGAGGAGGCGGCGGATCGTCGTGGTCAGCCCGAGCGCCGAGCCCATGATCATCCAGACCAGGAACATGCTCAGGCGTGGATATCCGGCACCTTCCAGGAATCCGTAGCTGAAGGTCAGGCCGACGGTAATGGCAGCGGCGATCGCGGTGTTCTCCAGGAACAATTTCCGGACGAATTCGTCCATGCGGCGAAGATTCCTGAGCATCGCCCAGATCATCATGCCAAAGCCAAGCATCGGACTGGCCAGTACCAGGACGCGCAAAAGGCCGGGTTCCATCGGCCGGCCGTAGGTGATGGTGATGAGCAGTAGCGTCGTATAGACCGCAGCGCTAGCGAGCAGTTCGATCCAGTAACGTCGTGCAACCTCGTGTTCCCGCATCTACGCACTCCATATGTAAAGCATGCTTTACATGTTAGGCGGCAGGAAACCTTATGTCAAGCATGCTTTACATCACGGACGGCCTGCCCTTGTCCGGGCTCGCGACTGACAATCCGGCCGTCAGGCGGTCAGCCCATGGCTGCGCAGCAGCGCTTCCGGACGCGGTTCGCGGCCGCGAAAGGCGACGAAGCTTTCCAGCGCCGGACGCGAGCCGCCGACCGCGAGGATCTCGCGGCGGTAGCGCGCTCCCGTTTCCGGGTCGAACACACCGTTTTCCTCGAAGGCGGAAAAGGCATCGGCGCTGAGCACCTCGGCCCACAGGTAGCTGTAGTACCCCGCCGCATAGCCGCCACTGAAGATATGGGTGAACGCGTGTGGAAAACGCTGCCAGTCCGGCGGCTTGACCACCGCCACTTCGTCGCGCACCTCGCGCAGCAATTCCAGCGTGCGTGGGCCGCGAGCGGAATCGAACTCGTGGTGCAGGCGAAAATCGAACAACGCGAATTCGAGTTGGCGCACCAGGAACAGGCCGGCATGAAAGTGCCGCGCCGCCAACATCTTCTGGAATAGCGCCTCGGGCAACACTTCGCCGGTTTGATAGTGACGCGCGAAATCGTTCAGCGCCTCGCGCTGCCAGGCGAAGTTCTCCATAAACTGACTCGGCAGTTCGACCGCATCCCATTCGACGCCCTTGATGCCGCCCACGCTCGGCCAATTCACTTCGGTGAGCAAGTGATGCAGGCCGTGGCCGAACTCATGGAACAGGGTGGCGACTTCGCGATGGGTGAGCAACGAAGGCTTGCCGTCGGCCGCGGGGGCGAAATTGCAGGTCAGGAAGGCCAGCGGCCGCCGTCGCGTCGAACCCTGGCGCAAGGGCATCCGGCAGACCCCCATCCAGGCGCCGCCACGCTTGCCGCTGCGGCTGAAGTTGTCGAGGTAAACGCCGGCGCGCACGCTGCCGTCGCGGTCGAGCAGGTCGAAGAACTGCACGTCCCGGTGCCAGGTGTCGACACCCGCGCGTTGCACGAGGCGAACGCCGAATACGCGTTCGGCCAGCGCAAACAGTCCGGCCATCACCTGCGGTAGCGGGAAGAACGGCTTGAGGTCTTCTTCGGAAAAGGCGTAACGCCGCTCGCGCAATTTTTCGCTGGCGTAGGCGATGTCCCAGGCCTGCAGGTCGACGATGCCCAACTCGCTGGCCGCGAATTCGCGCAGCGCCTGCAACTCGCGCTCGGCCACCGGCCTGGCCTTGGCGGCCAGGTCGCGCAGGAAGTCGAGCACGCGCGCCGGCGAGCCGGCCATGCGGTCGACCAGTGACAATTCCGCGCTCGAGGCGAAGCCGAGCAATTGCGCGGCCTCGTGCCGCAAGGCGAGGATCTGACCGATGCGCGCGCTGTTGTCGTGGCTGTGCGCGTGCGGGCCTTGATCCGACGCGCGCGTGTTGTAGGCGGCGTACACGGACTCGCGCAAGGCGCGATCGTCGGCGAAGCTCAGCAGCGCCTGCACCACCGGTCCCTTCAAAGTCGCCAGCCAACCTTCGTGTTGTTTCTCGGCGGCCGCATGGGCCAGCATGGCGCGGGCCGAATCGGGCAGGCCGGCAAGCTCCGCCGCGGTCACCGGACGCGTCCACGCGTCGGTGGCGTCGAGCACGGCTTCCTCGAATTCGGTCTCCAGCTTGCTGAGTTGATTCTGGATTTCGCGAAAGCGGCTGCGCGCCGGCTCCGGCAAGGCCACGCCGGCGAGGCGGAAATCGCGCAGCCGATCTTCGATCAGTGTCTGTCGGGCGCGATCGAGCGCGGGAAATTCTTCCGAGTCGCGCAAGGTCTGCATTGCTTCGAACAAGGCACGATCCTGGCCGAGCTGGGAGTGATGTTCGGTGATCCGTTCCAGGGCGGCTGAATAAGCAGTACGCAGTTCCGGCGAATCCTGCACGCCATGCAGGTGCGACACCGGCGCGAAGCTGCGGCCGAGGCGCTCCTCCATCGCCTCCAGCGGCGCCAGCAAGGCGTCGAAACTTCGCGCCCCCGGATCGCCGGTAAGTCGGTCGACTTCGCAACGATAGTCGGCCAGCATGGCGTCGATGGCGGGCAGGACCTGGTCGGGCGTGACGGCCGAAAAGGAAGGAAGCTCGCCGTCGGCGAGCAGGGGATTCTGGGCAGGATTCATGCTTCCAAGGTGGCGCGCGCGGCGGCGGAATTCAAGCGCCGGTAGGAAAATAACCGCGCCTCGGCGAAATCAGCGAATCAGCGCCTCAACGAAATCAGTGACTCAGCGAATCAGCCAGGCGACCAGGCGCTTGGCCAGCTTGCTGTACGGGGCGTCGAACAGCTTCATACCATTGACCCGCGACTGGTACAGCACCGGCATCGCCTTGCTGAAGGTCAGGAATCCGGTGTGCCCGTGGTAACTGCCCATGCCGCTGGCGCCGACGCCGCCGATCGGAAATTCATTCTGGCCGAACTGGATGACCACATCGTTGACGCAGACCATGCCGGCGCTGACCCGGTCCAGGGTCCGGTCACGGCGCGAAGAGTCGCGGTCGAAAGTGTAGAACGCCAACGGTTTGTCGCGGCCGAGCACGTAGGCGATCGCCTGGTCGTGGCTGTCGTAGCTCTTCACCGGCAACAAGGGACCGAAGATTTCCTCGCGCATCACCATCGCCTCGTCCGGCGGGTCGAGCAGGACCGTGGGCGGTATCAGCTGCAGCCCGGCCGGCATGGCTTCGCCAGCGGGCGCGTGCTGCACGATTTCGACGCCGCGCGTTTGTGCGTCGGCCAGCCACGCGCGCAAGCGCGTGGCCTGGCGGGCATTGACGGTCGCGGTGTAATCCGGATTGCCGGCGAGGGTCGGATAGCGGCGCTTGAGGCTGGCCAGGTAGGCGGCGACGAAGGCATCGCGATGCGCGCGCGGCACCAGCACATAGTCCGGCGCCACGCAGGTCTGCCCGCCGTTGAAGCATTTGCCGAAGGCGATGCGTTCGGCGGCATGTTCGATCGGATAATCCGGCGCGATCAGCGCCGGGCATTTGCCGCCGAGTTCCAGCGTGACCGGAGTCAGGTTGGCGGCCGCGGCCGCCATCACGTGACGACCCACGGCGGTGGAGCCGGTGAACAACAGGTGGTCGAACGGCAACTGGGTGAAGGCCGCGCCCAGCGCCGCATCGCCCTGCACGACCAGCACTTCATCGGCCGTGAAAATTTCACCGATCATGCGCGCCAGCAGGGCGCTGACCGTCGGCGTGAATTCCGATGGCTTGATCATCACCCGGTTACCAGC
>JBAZBG010000296.1:0-3961 GCA_041671585.1 Arenimonas sp.
TACATGATGCGTTGCACCGTCGCCAGCCCAATGCCGGAACCGGAATATTCCGCCGCGCTATGCAAACGCTGGAAGGGATTGAACAACTTATCGGCATAATCCATGCTGAATCCGGCGCCGTTGTCCCGGACAAAAAACACCTGGTGCTCCCGATCGCGCAGCACACCGACCTCGATCCGTGCGTGCTCGGCCTTGGCGGTGAACTTCCAGGCGTTTTCCAGCAGGTTTTCCAGGGCCGCGCGCAACAGGCGCAGGTCCGCCTGCACGGTCATCCCCTCCCATATGGTGACCTCCACGACCCGGTCCGCGTCGCGCTGTCTGATTTCGTGTACCACCTGCCGGGCGAGCTCGCTGACATCCACCGCAACACGATCGAGCGAGCCCCGCGACACTCGCGAAAGATTGAGCAGGTCCTCGATCAGTTGTCCCATGCGCAGCGTTGACGATCGGATCCTGGCCAAGTATCGCTTCGCTTCCTCGGGCACCTCGTCGGGAAAGTCCTCCAGAAGCGCCTGGCTGAAGCCGTCGATGGCGCGCAGCGGCGCGCGCAGGTCATGCGATACCGAAAACGAAAACGACTCCAACTCGTGGTTGGCGGCCTCCAACTGCGCCGTGCGATCGCGTACCCGATCCTCGAGCTCGGCATTCAGACGCAAAACTTCCTGTTCCACGCGCACGCGTTCGGCCACGTGGCGCCCAAGCTCCAGGTTCGACACCTCCAATTCCTCGGTGCGACGCTCGATCTCGGCCAGCATGTCGTTGAAGGAGTCGACCAGTGCGCCGACTTCATCGTCGCTCATCTTCCTGGCTCGGCGCGAATAGTCCTTCTGTTGCACGACTTCGCGGGCGACGCCGGCGATGGCCAGGATTGGATTGGTCACCACGCGCTGCAGCTGCGCCGACATCAGCATCGCCACCAGCATTGCGACGATGGTGGCCGCCAGCGCAATGCCGACGTAGTCGCGCACGCGGCTGACCAGTTCGTAATCGGTGCGCAGGTAGACCGTACCGAGGATTTCCTTGTCGTTGACGATGCGCTTGTACAGCACCAGTTCGCCGCCATCGATCCGCATGCCGTCGGCTTCCGGCAACTTCGGAAACTCGCGCGCGGCCCCGGGCCGGGCGTAGGTCGCGAACAGCGCGCCGCGTGCGGTATAGATGGCCGCGGCTTGCACCTGCGGGCGCAGCCGAAGCAATTCGAGATTCTCCTGGGCGACCCGGGCATCGTCGAAGGCGATCGCCGATGCCGACATGCGGCCGACCAGCTCGGCTTGCGTGCTCACGTCGGCGGTCCAGTTACGGTGATAGGCACGCAGGTCATAGGTGATGATGGCCACCAGCGCAATGATCAGCGCGGCCAGCGTCGTCAGCAGGATGACGCCGATCAGCTTGAGGCGCAGCGATCGGGAAAAATCCAGGGTCACGGCGCCGGTGCCACGACATTGCGCGCAACCGCGAGCAGGCGAGAGCTTATCTTCAGTCGGCTGGCCTCGGCAGGCGATAGCGCGACGTCAAAGCGAACCTTGTCGGAGACAATCACGAAATTGATCATGCTGCCCAGGCGCAAGCCGTCTTCCGCCTCGGCGATGGTCAAGGCAGGCTGGCCTTTGCTGGCGGCCAGCGCGGCCGAAAGCTGCGCGGCGCTGGTTCGTCCGATGAAAATCATGTGCAGACCCGACAGCGGCTCGCCATGCCGCAACTTCCGAACCACGACCGGCCGCTCGCCCACGACCCGCCCGGCGCTGACCCGCGCCAATTCGTCGGCGATGGCATCGGCGCCCACCACACCGATCACCAGCGGGCTGCTGGGACTGCGGAACGCTTCCGCCGGCCACTCGATGTAATCGCCGAACTTGAAGATGAAGGCCGCTTTCACGCGGTACTCGGTGGCTTGCAGCTCCTGGCCGGAGGCAGGCGCGCTGTTGCCAAGAACAATCAACACCGCGAGCGCCAGCAAGGCGAACAGGCGGGTGGCAACGGTCCGGAGCTGCGGCATGGCGCTTAGAACTGCCACTTCATGCCCACGCGGAAAGACCGCTCGATCTCGCTGGCGGTGAGGGCATTGCCGAACTCCACGTGCCCGGAGTCGAAAACGTTCTGTGCGCTCAGCGAGAGTTCCAGCCGCTCGTTCGGCCGCCATCCGAAACGCAGGTCCACCGCCGTGTAGGCGGGAACCTGCGGACTTGGCAGGTCGCCGACATGGCGGACGCTGGCGTCGAACTCCATGTCCCGCGGCAAGTTCAACGAACTGCGCAGGAAAAGCTGCCGCTCGGGGTCGTTGCCCGCGGCGGCGGTGCCGGTTGGATCGGTGCTCTCGTCCTTGAGACGCAGATCCAGGTCGAGCAGCGTTGCGCCGACGCTCACGCGCCACGCAGGAGTCACTTGCACGGTGCCCCAGGCCTCAAGCCCGTTGCTCTTGCCTTCCATCTTGTTGCCGAGTACGAACTCGCCGCTGGATGTGAGTTCAATGCTACGCAGATAGTCGTAGTCATGATGGAAAACCGTTACCGAGTAGGAAAACTTCGGTGAGGGTTGCGAACGGTAGCCAAGCGCAAGCGCGTTGGCGACTTCCGAACGGAATTCGGGCCCGCCCGCAATCAGAAACGGCGGTTGCTCAGGTGCGAACAACTCGCGATCCAGGCGTGACGGCGTGCGCACCGCGCGCGTGAGCGCCGCCCAAACCAACTGCGACGGACTCGGCTTCCAGCCCAGTCGCAGCGTCGGCAACACCTCGGTCCCGGTGTAGGAGTTGTGTTCCACGCGCAAGCCGCCGGTCAACTTGAGCTCGTCGCCGCGCAAGGCGATTTCGTCCTGGGCGAACACGCTGGTCCAATACAGATTGCGTTCGGCAGGCAAGAAAGCGATGTTCGGCGCATTGTCGACATTATCGATCGCGCCGCGATGGCTCGCGCCCCAAGTCAGGTTGTGTCGCTCAAGGCCGGCGACATTGTGCTGAAACTCGATGTCGTAGATCTTCAGGCGCTGGCGGATCGAGCCGGGAATATCGCGATCGCTGCGATCGAAATAGGCTTGCAGCTGGACGCCGCTGCCGGAGGCAAGCTGATGCGTCCAGCGTCCCAGCAGGTTGACTCCGAAGATATGCAAGTCGTCGGGCAAGGCGGTATCGATATCGCCACGATAGACCGCCCCCTGCAGCGTGAAGCCCGCCGCTGCCGTGCCCCAATCGGCGCGGAATCCCACCTGGCTACGGTTCCAGCCGTCGTTCTGGTCAACGCCGTCGCGCCGCTCTGTCGGATCGCGTTCGAAAGTCTTGGCGTAGACACGATACGCGGCGCCGCCCTTGGTCGCGCCATAACGCAACGCATAGTTGCCCTCCCGATTGCCGGCGCTGACGCCGACCAGGCCACCCTGCGTCTCCGTCGCACGTCGCGTGATCACGTTGATCACGCCGTTGACAGCATTCGCGCCCCAGAGCGTCGCGCCAGGACCACTGATCACTTCGATCCGGTCGACGTCTTCCAGCATCAGGTCCGGCACGTCCCAGAACACACCCGAAAACAGCGGGGTGTACTGGATCCTTCCGTCCATCAGCACCTGCAGCTTGTTGCCGATCGAATTATTGAATCCGCGTGCGCTGATGGCGTAGGACGACGAACCGATACGCGCCACCTGCAGGTT
This sequence comes from Arenimonas sp., assembly GCA_041671585.1. Classification (GTDB taxonomy): domain Bacteria; phylum Pseudomonadota; class Gammaproteobacteria; order Xanthomonadales; family Xanthomonadaceae; genus Arenimonas. The sequence continues at coordinate 3,640 of JBAZBG010000296.1, forward strand.
CGGCGCCAGGCGCAGCGCTTCTGGCAAGCTGGTCGCGCCCGAGCGGCGGATGTCTTCGGCCGTGATGACGAATACCGCGGCGGGCGCATCCGAAAGCCGTTGCGCGCGTTTGGAAACCGAAGTGATCTGTATGTTGCTGAGCTCTTCCAGGCTCAGATCGGCGAGGGTGTCGGCTTGCGGTTCGACCGCCATCACCGGGAGGCTCGCGACCAAGCCCAGGAGCGCCATGCAGCATTGCTTTGCCGGCTCCCGGCTCGCCAGCGCGTGGAAGCTGCTGTTGAACCGGGCCAGAGTGCCCTTTCCTTTCAGGCCGGGCACTCTG
>JBAZBG010000297.1:0-3954 GCA_041671585.1 Arenimonas sp.
ACGACGCCGCGATCGTCGGCGGCCTGGCCCGGATCAATGGCCGGGCCTGCATGGTGATCGGCCAACAGAAAGGTCGCGACACCAAGAGCAAGATCAGGCGCAACTTCGGCATGCCGCGACCGGAAGGCTATCGAAAGGCGCTGCGCCTGATGAAGACGGCCGAACGCTTCGGCCTGCCGCTCTTCACTTTCATCGACACGCCTGGCGCCTATCCGGGCGTCGGCGCCGAAGAACGCGGCCAGTCGGAAGCGATCGCGCGCAATTTGCTGGAGATGGCCGAGCTGCGTATCCCGGTGATCTGCACTGTGATCGGCGAAGGCGGCTCAGGCGGCGCGCTGGCGATCGGCGTCGGCGATCGCACGCTGATGCTTCAGTACAGCACCTACTCGGTCATTTCACCGGAAGGCTGCGCTTCGATCCTGTGGAAGAGCGCGGACAAGGCCCGCGACGCCGCCGAGGCGCTGGGCCTGACGGCAGTGCGGCTGCTCGAGCACGGATTGATCGACAAGGTGATTCCGGAGCCGCTCGGCGGCGCGCACCGCGACCCCGCGGCGATGGCGGCCACCATCAAGCAGACCCTGATGGACGAACTGGCCGAGTTGGAAAAACTCGACACCGAGACGCTGCTCGAACACCGCTACCTTCGGCTGCGCAGCTACGGCGCCTACGAGACGGCGTAAGCCGGGGACTGCTAGAGTGCCCTCGCAGAGCGGGTGGCGCATCGGAAGCCGCCATGAATTCTGCGCGTGCCAACCAAGGGGGAAGTCATGGTTATCAAGAGCATGGGCGTCGTGTCGCTCGCCAAGTTGATGGGTCTGTTGTACGCAGCACTCGGTTTTCTGATCGGTGCGCTGTTTGCCCTGTTCAGCCTGCTCGGGGGCGGCGCGCTGCTGGCGGCCGGTGGCGACGAAGCCGGGCTGGGCATGGGCATGATGGCGGGACTGGGCCTGTTCGCGATCGTGTTGTTCCCGGTGTTCTACGGCGTGCTGGGTTTCGTGAGCGGCCTGATCTGCGCGTTCCTGTTCAACCTGACGGCAAAATTCACCGGTGGTCTGGAAATCGAAGTCCAGTAATCCCCCGATGACCGCTCTGTGACTGCGTGACGAGATCCAGGGTGGCCGAAACGACCTTCCGCGTGATGAGCCTGCAACCGACCGGGCCGGTCCTGGTCGGTTTCAGCGGTGGGCTGGATTCGACTGTGCTCCTGCACTGGCTCGCCGGGCAGGCCTCGTTCCGCGAACGCGGATTGCGCGCACTGCATGTCCAACACGACCTGCATCCCGACGCGGGCGCCTGGACGGAGCATTGCCAGGGCAATTGCGCTGCGCTCGGCATCGAACTGCTGGTCGCCCAGGTCCAGGTGCCGCGGCTCGGCGGCCTGGGACTGGAAGGCGCCGCCCGGGAAGTGCGCCGCGAAGCGTTCGCCCGACAGCTTCGGCAGGGCGAAACCCTGGCGCTTGCGCACCACCAGGACGACCAGGCAGAAACGGTGCTGCTACGCTTGCTGCGCGCCTCCGGCAGCGAAGGCTTGGGCGCCATGCGCGAGCGGCGTCCATTCGCCGCAGGCTGGCTGTGGCGGCCGCTGCTGCAGGTGCCGCGTGCGCAGTTACTCGGTTATGCGGCCGAACACCGCCTGCGCTGGATCGACGATCCCTCCAACGCCGACCAGGGCTTCGACCGCAATCTCTTGCGCCACAGGATCCTGCCCGCCCTGCACGAACGCTGGCCGCACGCCAATGCCGCCCTTGCCCGCAGCGCAACCTTGTTGGCGGAGGACGCTGAACTGTTGCGCGACGAAGCGCACAAGCGCCTTGAGCAGGTGCGGGCGCCGGAAGCCGCAACGCTGAGCGTCGCCGCGCTGCTTGCCCTGGAACGTCCCTGGCGCACGCGCGTGCTGCGCGAGTGGTTAACCGAATTGCAGGTGCCTGCGCTTCCCGGTCATGCCTTCGAAACCATCGATTCCAATCTGCTCGGCGCGCGCGACGACGCCGGCGCCGAGTACCAATGGGCCGGCCAGGTACTCAGACGCTGGCGCGATTGGCTGCACGTCGAGCCGCTGCGCGACCCGCTACCGCCGGGGTGGCGCTGCAGTTGGAATGGATCGGGGCGGCTGCAACTACCAACGGGCGACTCGCTGCACTTTGCCCGTACCCGACCGCAACCCGATGCACCGACGTTCAACAGCGACATCCGCGCTGGCGTGGATGAGCCATTAGGCAACTTCATCGTCTGCTCGCGAACTGGCGGCGAGCGAATCCGCCTGCCCGGCCGGGTGCATTCGCATGCGCTCAAGCAATGCCTGCAGGACACCGGAATGCCGCCCTGGGTGCGCCGGCGCCTGCCGCTGCTGCTGGCGGAAGACGGCGCCTTGCTGGCGGCCGGCGAGCAACTGTTGTCAGCGCCATTCAAGCAGTGGTGCGAGGATCGATTCGTGCAACTGGTTTGGACGCAGCCGTCGGGCGCCGCCACGATTTGACCCCTCGACGCCGACACCGCACACTTTCCAACATGGCCAAGTCCCCCGCTAACACCGCCTCAGTCGTCGCCAGCTTCGAGCGTGCGCTCGACGAGCTGGAACAACTCGTGCAGAAGATGGAAAAGGGCGAGCAAAGTCTCGATCAGTCACTGGCTGCGTACGAGCGCGGCATCGCGCTCTACCGGGAATGCCAGAAGGCCCTGGAGCAGGCCGAGCAACGGGTGCGACTGCTGGCCGACCCAAACAACCCCGCAGCGGCGGAAGATTTCGCCAACAATGCCGGTTGAGTCGCTGTTTCCGGTCTGGTTGTCGCGAACCGAAGCGGCGCTGGACCTGGCCTTGAGCCGACCTTGTCACGCACCCGGCCTGGCGGCAGCAATGCGCCACGCCGTGCTCGGCGGCGGCAAGCGACTGCGACCGCTGTTGGTTCACGCGGCCGGCCATGCCTTCGGCGGCCGGCAAGATGCACTGGATGCGCCGGCAGCCGCGGTGGAATTGATCCATGCGTTCTCGCTCGTGCATGACGACCTTCCGGCCATGGACGACGATGATCTGCGCCGCGGTCGTCCCACGGTGCACGTGGCCTTTGATGTCGCCACGGCCATCCTCGCCGGCGATGCCTTGCAGGCGTTGGCGTTCAGTGTATTGGCCGACGCTCCCCTCGATGCCCACGTACGTGTTGCCCTCGTCCGTGAACTGGCCGGCGCCAGCGGCGCGGCCGGCATGTGCGCCGGGCAGGCGCTGGACATGGCCGCCACCGGACAGACGCTGGACCAGGCGGGGCTGGAACATCTGCACGCGCTGAAAACCGGTGCGCTGATCCGCGCCGCGGTGCGCATGGGCGCGCTCACGGCCGGCGCTCCCGAAGATGTCTTGCCCGCTCTGGATGCCTATGCCGACGCCCTCGGGCTGGCGTTCCAGATTCGCGACGATATCCTTGACGTGGAAGGCAACGCCGCGCAGTTGGGCAAGACCGCCGGCAAGGATCAGGCGCAGGGCAAATCGACCTATCCGGGTGTGCTCGGCATCACCGGTTCCAGGCGAGCGCTGGACCAGCTGTCTGAAAAGATGCACGCGGCCCTGGACGCGATCGGCCCCGAGGCCGATGCCCTGCGCGTGCTTGCCGAATTCACCATCGCGCGGGCCCATTGACCCGCGCGATGCGATGCTTCACTTGATCAGGCGGATCGCGAACGGATAACGATAATCGAGACCTTCGTTGTTCTTCATGCCGGCGATGATGCACAGGATCAAGTTGGCGATCCAGACAACGGGCAACAGCAGTGCTCCGATCAGCACGATGGTCAGCACGCCACAGATGAAATACGCGATCACGACCGTGATCTGGAAGTTCAGCGCTTCCTTGGCTTGTTCGTTCAACCAGCCCTTGTCGGCCTTGTCCTTGTTGATCAACCAGATTACCAGCGGCCCTATGAAACTGGCCACGATCCCCGAAAGATGGCCGATCATCGCCATCG
>JBAZBG010000298.1:0-3948 GCA_041671585.1 Arenimonas sp.
CGCCGCCGTCAAGGTGGTGCAACTGGCCAGTCCCTTCGCGCCCTTGCCGGCGACCAGCGAGGACATCGACATCCTCGACATCACCCGCACCTGGGACTACAAGAACGGCTTCGTGGACAGCGAGTAGCGCATCGCCTTCAGGACCATCGCGCCCGTCGCAGGTTGAGACCGCCGCAATCGCCGCGCTGCAGGTGGGGAATCCGCTCTTCGGCCGTCGGGGCTGTCCCTGCTCCCACGGCCGCGCCGGCCATCCCTGGCCGGCTCGTCGCGAATTCCCCACCTACAGCACGGCTCCCGTCTGCCTGAAAGGAGTTGTCGGGAAAGGCGAAGTCAGAATCAACATCTACGAAAGCGAGCACCACCGCCGAGACCAGAGCGACTTGAGGCACGTCGAGCGCGTCTGTTGATTGAGCGAGCGACGCAAGTTCAGGGTGGACGTCGGACCCGGGGAGTGATTGCGACAAGCCGGCCATGGATGGCCGGCGCGGGCATGGAAACAGGATGTTTCCCCTGCCCGAAAAGCAATCACTCCCCGGGGCCGGCGGCCGCTGCGAGAAACTTCTGGAACGATGCCAATCGCAGAAATAGTCAGCTCTCGAGCACCGCCTGCAGCACCGCCATGCGCACCGCCACCCCATTGCTGACCTGATCCAGGATCACCGATTGCGGACCATCGGCGACTTCGCCGGCAATCTCGACACCGCGATTCATCGGCCCAGGATGCAGCACGATCGCGTCCGGATGCGCCAGGCGCAGGCGCGCCTGAGTCAACCCGTAGTCCGCGAAATACTGGTCCAGAGATGGCACCAGACCTTCCTCCATGCGCTCGCGCTGCAGCCGCAACATCATCACTGCATCGACACCGCGGAGCGCTTCGTCGATGTCGGGCAGCACTCGGCAGCCGACCAGGACATCGGCATCGGGCAGCAACGACGCCGGCGCGCAGAGGCGGATTTCACCGGCGCCCAGGGTTTTCAACGCCTGCAAGTCCGAACGCGCCACCCGGGAATGGCGGATGTCGCCGACGATCAGCACGCTGAGCCGGGAAAAATCCGCACCCTTGCGCTGGCGCAGCGTCAACATGTCGAGCAGGCCTTGCGTCGGGTGCGAACTGCGGCCGTCGCCGGCATTGACGAACGCAGTCCCTGGCCGGGCCCCGGCGGCCAGCGCCGCGACGGCGCCGTTGTCGGCATGGCGCACGACGAAGCAATCTACGCCCATCGCCTCGAGATTCTTCATCGTATCGAGCGCCGTCTCGCCCTTCTGCGTCGACGAGGCGTGCACATCGAAACCCAGGGTATCGGCGCCCAACCGCGTGGCGGCCAGCTGGAACGAACTGCGCGTGCGCGTCGAGGGTTCGAAGAACAGCGTGCACACGGTCCTGCCCGCCAGGCGCGCGCGCAACGCGCAGCCTCCGAGTGCCTGGGCACGCAAGGCATCGGCTGAGTCGAGCAATGCGACCAGCGTGTCCGCCGGCAGGCCCTCCAGCGTGAGCAGGTGTCGAAGCCGACCGTCCGGCCGCAGTTGGGAATGGGGCGATGCGGGAAGGGACTCGTGGCTCATGCGTGGCTCAATCCAGGTTCAGGGCAATACGGGAGTCGGGTTCGGTCAACCAGCGTTCGAGGATGACCACGGCGGCAAGCGCATCGAGCTGCGCCGCCTGGTGGCGTTTGCGCGCGCCGCTGGCGCGGCCGCTGGCAAAGCGCTGCGCGGCCTCGATCGAACTGGTGCGCTCATCGACCTGCTCCACCGGCAGCTGATAGCGCTGCGCCAGCGTCCGGGCGAAAGCGCGCGCGCGTTTGCGAATCGGCTGGTCGCCACCATCCAGGGTCGCCGGATCGCCGACCACCAGGCGCGCCGGCCGCCATTCCTTGACCCAGCGATCCAGCGCAGGCCAATCCGGGCCGCCCTCGTGCACGTCGAGCACGCCGACTTCGCTGGCGCTCATCGACACGGTATTGCCCACGGCCACGCCGATGCGCCGGGCACCGACATCGAAGGCGAGCAAGGTCATCGTCGCGGAAGGCGCCGCTTCCACTAGGCGTGTCCGATCGCGTCGGACATTCGGGAAATATCGATGCCGAGGGAACGAGCCGCCGCCTGCCAACGTTCTTCCAGCGGCGTGTCGAAAAAAATCGCCTTGTCCGCCGGCACCGTCAGCCAGGCATTTTGCGCCAGCTCGAACTCCAGCTGGCCCGCCGTCCACCCGGCATAACCGAGCGTGATCAAGGTGCGTGCCGGACCGGCGCCCTTGGCCATCTCCTGCAGGATATCGCGCGAAGTACTGACCGCCAGACCCTGCCCGAAGCGCAGCGTCGAACCGAAATCGCGCGGGTCGTCATGCAGCACGAAGCCACGATCAGGCTGCACCGGCCCGCCGATCAGCACCGCCTGCCGGCCCAGCGAGGGCGAATCGGATTCGATCTCCATTTGCCGGAGCACTTCGTCCAGCGTGTATTCGGACAGGTGGTTGATGACCAGACCCATCGCACCGCTTTCGTCGTGCTGGCAGATCAGGGTGACGCCGCGGACAAAATGCGGGTCTGCCAGCGACGGCATGGCGATCAGGAAATGGTCGGCCAGGTATTGCGGAGCGTGCATGCCTGCCATTGTAGCGTTCCGCCGACACCGCTGCCGCGTTACCATCGCCCGGTTTACCAAGGAGCCGTCCCATGCGCCCTCGCCTGCACCCCGCCGCCATTACCTGTCTGATCGCCGTCCTGCTGGCCGGCTGCAACCGCTCCGAGGCGCCGGCGGCCGCCACTTCCGCGACAGCTCCGGCGCCGGCCGCCACGTCGTATGCCGCGCAACACCTGAACGATTACGTCAGCGTGCCGCTCAAGGCCGACCTGGCCGCCTTCGACCAACAGGACAAGCAGATGATCGCCCTGCTGATCCAGGCCAGCGAGGTGATGAACGACCTGTACTGGCAGCAGAGCTGGGGCGACCACGGCCTGCTGTCGGCACGGATTTCCGATCCGGACACGCGCCGGCTGGCCGAGATGAACTTCGGGCCCTGGGATCGCTTGAACAACGACACGCCGTTCGTCGAGGGTGTCGGCCCCCGTCCGGCAGGCGCGAACTTCTACCCCCTCGACATGAGCAAGGAAGAATTCGACGCCGCCGCACTGCCTGACAAGACCAGCTGGTACACGCTGCTGCGCCGCGATGGCGCCGGCAAGCTGATTACCGTGCCCTACCACCAGGCTTATCGCCCGGACCTGGAGAAGGCCGCGGCCCTGCTGCGCCAGGCCGCGCCGCTGAGCAAGGACGCCAGTTTCGGCAACTACCTGCGGCTGCGCGCCGACGCCCTGCTTTCCGACCAGTTCCAGCCCAGCGACCTGGCCTGGATGGACATGAAGAGCAACCCGGTCGACATCGTCATCGGCCCGATCGAGAGCTACGACGACCAACTGTTCGGTTACAAGGCCAGCTACGAAGGCCTGGTGCTGATCAAGGACATTGCCTGGAGCGAGCGCCTGGCGCGCTTCGCGAAATTCCTGCCCGAGCTGCAGCGCGGCCTGCCGGTCGCGGACAAATACAAAGCGGAACGGCCCGGATCCAACGCCGATCTGAACGCCTATAACGCGATCTACTACGGCGGCAACGCCAACGCCGGCGCCAAGACCATCGCCATCAACCTGCCCAATGACGAACAGGTGCAGCTGAGGAAAGGCACCCGTCGGCTGCAGTTGGAAAACGTCATGCAGGCCAAGTTCGATCACATCCTGCTGCCGATCGCCAAGTTGTTGATCGCCGAAGACCAGGTCGGGCATGTCACTTTCGATGCGTTTTTCGAAGACACCATGTTTCACGAGGTGGCGCATGGCCTTGGCATCAAGAACACGCTCGACGGCAAAGGCACGGTGACCCAGGCGCTGAAGGAATACGCGAGCAGCTTCGAGGAAGGCAAGGCCGACGTCCTCGGCCTGTACCTGATCACGGCCT
>JBAZBG010000299.1:0-1692 GCA_041671585.1 Arenimonas sp.
ATCAGCAGTACCCGATAGCTGTAATCTCGACTCTCTCCCCGTGTAGCCCAGGCGGGGAGAGAGACTTTCCCGGGCACGGAAAGTACCGAAAGAATCAAGCGCCGCAAGGCGCTTTTTTCTTGCCCGCGATTCCCCGCATTGACCTCCATTGTGGGAGCGGCTTTAGCCGCGATAGCTCTTAGCTCCTGGCTCCTGGCTCCTAGCTCTTGGCTCTTGGCACTTCGCTCTTCGCTATTCTATTCACCGCCCAGAATCACCCCCGGCCGCCGGCCCCAGCCAGTGATTGCTTTTCGGGCATGGGAAACATCCTGTTTCCATGCCCGCGCCGGCCATCCATGGCCGGCTTGTCGCAATCACTGCCTGCGTCCGACGTCCACTCGGTTGGGGTGGGGCTCGGATCACATGAGTGCCGAAGCGCGAGCGCGAGCCCTTGCTGCTGACGTTTCACTTCAACGTCCGCCAATGCACATGACGGGTGCACGGCAGCGGGTCAGCGCCACTCGCGTTGCCTTGGTTCTTCGAGCGAGCCCAACTCGATCTGTCCGCACGTCGGGGTCAGGGCATGTTGGTCCGAGCGGGGCAGGACGCCAGGAGCGGCGACATGCATGGATGCATAAGTGCCGCGGGCCCAGGATGCGCAGGAGCGGCCGGCCAGTAAAAAACAGGATGTTTTTTCCTGGACGCGGACCGACATGCCCTGGCCGCGGCGGGCGGGTGGCAGTTCTGGGCGGTGAAACGAAGAGCGAAGAGCGAAGTGCGAAGAGCGAAGAGCGAAGAGCATCGCGGCTGGCTTCCAACAGACGGATGTCTGGTCAGCCGCTCCCACAAGATCCGGGGTCAGTTGTCTTCGACGCCTAGCCAGTCTTTGGTGGGGAGGTTGAGGACGCGGTCCATGAGGCTGGGTAGCAAGCCCGAGGGCGCCGAGCTTTCGCTGTTCCAGAGCACCACCATGCCGACGTCTTCGTTGGGCAGGATCGCGATCAGGCCGCGGTAGCCCTGCACCGCGCCACCATGGAACACCAGCGTGTGGCCCGAGTAGTCATACACGCGCCAGCCGAGTGCGTAGTAGGCGTGGCGGAGCCGCTCGCGACGCCATGGCGAGCCGCGTGTCTCGCCCGGTGTGTTCACCTGCGGCGTGTGAATCTGGTTGAGGAGCGTCGCTGGAAGCACGTCCGGGCGATGACCGGTCTGCGCGATCAGCCATTGCGACATGTCGTGGATGCTGGCGTTGACGCCGGCCGCGGGCGGCACCCGGTAGTAGCTCTCCTTGGGCCGCACGGGCGCCCAGCCGCCGCGCGTGCGCACATGCGGTCGTGCCCAGCTTGGGCTCGCTTCCAGCGCCTGACGCCCGTAGGTGCTGTTGTACATGCCGAGCGGATGGAAGATGCGTTTCTCGACCTGGTGCGAATAGAAATCACCGGTCGCCGCGAACACCAGGTCGCTGATCAGGCTGAAGGCGACATTCTGGTATGCGTAACAATCGCCAGGCGTGCACGCCATGGGTGCATCGGACAAACGCTCGGCGAGCAAGGGGAAGGGTTCGTCGCGCTCGAGGTCGCGGTCGAACGTGTTGTGGGTCAGGCCGACGCGATGGCTGAGGATGTCGCGCACGCTGACCGTCTGCGCGCTGGCGTAGTCGCGCAGCTTGAACGCCGGCAACTGGTTGATGATCGGGCTGTCCCAACTCATCGC
>JBAZBG010000299.1:1792-3933 GCA_041671585.1 Arenimonas sp.
AAGACCTACATGGCGCACGAACGCGAGACGCTCGAAGCGGTGACCAGGGCGCGCGCTGCCGCGGTCACCGGCCTGGCAGCGGCCAAGGCTGCGCCGGGCGACGCCGCGGCAATGCAGAGCCTGGCTGCCGCCGACCAGGGACTGACCGGCGCCCTCGGCCGCCTGATGGTTGTCAGCGAGCAGTACCCAGACCTGAAGGCCAACCAGAACATGATGCAGCTGTCGGAAGAGCTCAGCTCGACCGAGAACCGCGTTGCCTTCGCCCGCCAGGCGTTCAACGATTCGGTGATGGCCTACAACAACCGGCGCGAAGTGTTTCCGTCGAGCATCGTCGCTGGCATGTTCCAGTTCGCCCCCGCCGCCCTGCTTGAAATCACCGAGCCGGCCAAGCGCGAGGCTCCGAAGGTTTCGTTCTGAATTTCTTCGAACGCCAGAATACCGCCCGGCGCCAATCCCGGCGCCTGATGATCCTGTTTGCCCTCGCGGTTATTGCCATCGTCGCGGCAGTCGACCTGGTGTTGCTGGTGGCCTTTGGCGGGTTGGGCGAAGGCGGCTTCAGCATCGGGGCGCTGTTCTTCGCCAGTCTCATCACGCTATCGATCATCGGCTGCGCCAGCGTGTTCCGGACCGCGTCGCTGCGCACCGGCGGCGCGGCGGTGGCGCACCAGCTCGGTGGCACACCGGTGGCCGAGGACACCTCCGACTTCAACCTGCGCCGGCTGCGCAACGTGGTCGAGGAAATCGCCATCGCGTCCGGGGTGCCGGTGCCGCAAATCTTCGTGCTGGAGGAAGAGTCGGCGATCAACGCCTTCGCCGCCGGCTATGCACCGAGCGACGCGGCAATCACCGTGACCCGGGGCGCGCTCAACCGGCTGAACCGCGACGAGCTGCAGGGCGTCATCGCGCACGAATTCAGCCACGTGCTCAACGGCGACATGCGCCTGAATATTCGCCTGATCGGTTTGTTGTTCGGCATCCTGGTGCTGGCAATCATCGGCAAGAAGATCCTGCAGCACGGCAGGTTCAGCCGCTCCAAGGACAGCGGCCCGCTGTTGGCGGTCGCGCTCGGGCTATTGGTCATCGGCTACATCGGGCTGTTCTTCGGCCGCATCATCAAGGCCGGCCTGAGTCGACAGCGCGAATATCTGGCCGATGCCTCGGCGGTGCAATTCACCCGGCAGACCACGGGCATCGCCGGCGCGTTGAAGAAGCTCGCCGGCTTGCCGGAAGGATCCAAGCTCGGTAATTCCGATGCCGAGGAAGTCAGCCACATGTTGTTCGGCGAGGGACTGCGCCTGTCCAGCCTGATGGCCACGCATCCGCCGCTCCTGCAGCGCATCCAGGCCCTGGATCCCAGCTTCAAGGCGGAGGCGCTGGAACAGCTCAGCGCACGCTGGACGCAGCATCCACCGGTCGGCATGGATGAAGACATCGCCCTCGGCTTGAATACGGTCTCCGCCAGCGTGCTTCCGGGCCTGCATAGCCACCTGACGATTTCGCCGCCGGCCGTCATCGCCCAGGTCGGCGCTCCGCAGGCCGACGACTACCGGCGCGCCGGCACCATCAACGACGCCATTCCGGAAATCTTGCAGCGCGCCGCACGCGACCACGACGACGTCGTGCCGATGCTGCTCGGCCTGCTGCATGCGCCGCCGGGAAGCGTCCGCGAGGCCCAGCAATACGAGCTGAAGGCGCGCGCGGACGTGCGCACGGCCGAACAGGCGCTGGATTACGCCGACCGCATGACCGACCTCAATCCGATGTTGCGTCTGCCGCTGGCCTCGCTCGCCTTCCCGTTGTTGCGTCGCCGCCCGCGCGCTGAATTGCGGCAGTTCATGGACACCGTCTACGCGCTGGCGCACGCCGATGGCGAAGTCAGCCTGTTCGAGTACTGTCTCGGTCGCCTGCTGCGCACCCAGGTCGCCGAGGCGCTCGACCCGAGCCGCGCGTGGGTTCCGGGTAACAAGCGTTTGGCCGATGTCACCGCCGCTGTCGTGACTTTGCTGGCGATCATGGCCCAGGCCGGCCACGAAAATCCCGCCGACGCGCCGCGCGCGTATCTGGCCGGACTCGGACGCGTGTTCCCGCGCCTGAATGCGCCTTACGCGCCGGCAAAGGACATGCTCGCGGCACTCGACGAA
>JBAZBG010000300.1:0-3931 GCA_041671585.1 Arenimonas sp.
GAGCACAGCGAAAAAGCCACCGTGTTCCGATTGCTCGACGCCGAGCGCGCCATCGGCCTGAAGCTGACGGAAAACTTCGCCATGCATCCGGCGTCAGCGGTCAGCGGTCTGTATTTTTCGCATCCGAAGAGCCAATACTTCGTCGTCGGCCGCCTGAGCCGCGAACAAGTCGCCGACTACGCCAAGCGCAAGGGCATCAGCCTCCTGCAAGCCGAGCGCTGGCTAGCCGCCAACCTAGACTACGACCCCGAGTAACACGTTGTGGGAGCGGCTTCAGCCGCGAAGCTTCTTTCTCGCTTCGTAGATCGTCCCAGAACCAGCGCGCGGCCGCCGGGGGTGGAGGGTCATTGGCGCCCGTCAAAGAAAACATCCCTGTTTTCTAAGACGGCCGTTCCTTGCTTCCTGCACCACTTCGCCAATGACCCTCCACCCCCGACGTCCACTCGGGTGGAAATGGCTTTGACTCGAAAAAGGGCATCGCGGCTGAAGCCGCTCCTACACGAGTGTGGCAAACGAGGATGCTGCTTCGCTGTCGTGAGCCGGCGTGATTTCCTGGTCGCGAGGACAGCAGGCTTCAGTCCACCTCAGTGATTAGAGGCAGGCGCCGCTGTTCATTCTTTCCCAAAAAATGAAGAGCGGTGCCGGACTTGGCGAAAGCGTGAAAGCGTGAAAGCACGGAAGTGCGATGGTGCGGAAGCGCGACTACCAGACCAGGTCGTCGGGAACCTGATAGGCCGGATCACTGTACGGATCGTCAGTCGGCGCGGCATTGGGATCCACTTTCAGCGCCACGGCCGGCGGGAAAATCGCTTCGGCTTCCGCCAGCAATGCCGCTGGAATCAGCAGGTAGCGACCATCCATCTGAGCGACGCCGAACTCGCCGGCATTGAGCGCGGACAGCTGCTCGGCGGTCACGTAGATGCGCTTGATCTTGCCGCCGTACTCGAAATGGCGGGCGATTTCCGCGGCCGGATCATTCAAGGATTTGTCTTTCAGCAACTCGGCCAACTTTGCCTTCGCCTCGCGACGCCGCTTCGCCTCCTCCTGCTTCAGGCGTTCGGCTTCGATGCGATCGTCCTTTTCCTTCTGCGCGCGCAGCGCGTAGGCCTTGCCGAGGTCGATCTCCTCCTGCGACTTCGCCCCAATGGCCGCCGGCGCCCGCCGGCTACGCGAATCGGTCCTGCCCAGCGCCGGACGCGCGCGGTCGCCGGGCTTTGCGCCAGCCGGGCGCTGTCGATCGGCATCGCGCCCGGAAGCACCATCGGGACGACGCCCCGAGTCGGGCTTGCGTGCACTCGGATCGTCGCGACGTCCTGTGTCGGACTTGCGGGACCCCGGATCCTTGCGCCCCGCCTCCGGCTTGCGCGGCTCGGGCGCGCGCTCCGGCTTGGCGGCGGGTTTGTAGCCAAGGCCCAGCAGTTGGTCGCGCAGGGAACTACTCATCGGTCATGCTTCCGTTCGTTCGATGGTGGCGAAATCGCGGCTGAAGCCGCTCCCACAGGCGGCGAGCTCAGTAGTGCGGCGGCGGGGGTTCGTTGGCCGGATCGGCGGAGTACAGGAGGTTGCGTAGTTGCTTGAGATCTTCGAGCGCGCGCTGCAGCAGGTCATGATTGCGCGCTGCCTCGGCGCGCGAAGCGGCCAGGGCGTCGCTCATTTCCGACAGCGCCTGCTCCTGGAAGGAGAAGCGCGTTTCCAGCTCCATGAACCGGCGGTCGAACTGAAACTCGAGGGACTCGTCTGGCACTGGCATTCGTCTACTCGACGCCGGCAATGGTCCGGCCCCGTCCAATACCGTAGTACGCAAGACCGGCCGCCTCAACTTCCGTCGGATCGTAGATGTTGCGGCCGTCGAAAATCACCGGCGTGGCGAGAGCGGCCTTGATCTTGGAAAAATCCGGGCTCCAGAACGTTTTCCATTCCGTGACCACCACCAGCGCATCCGCGCCCTGCAGCGCGGATGCCGGCGAATCGGCCAGGTGCAGGTCGTCCCGCGTTCCGTAGATGCGTCCGGCTTCGTCCATCGCTTCAGGGTCATAGGCGCGAACCTTGGCGCCTGCCGCCCACAGTTTTGCCAGCAGCGTCCGGCTGGACGCTTCGCGCATGTCGTCGGTATTGGGTTTGAAGGCCAATCCCCATACGGCGAAGGTCTTGCCTCTCAGCTGACCGGAGAAATGGCGATCGATCAGCTCGTACAACTTGTACTTCTGCCGCTCATTGACCGCCTCGACCGCTTCCAGGATCTGCGCGTTGTAGCCGTATTGGCCCGCAGTGCGCTCCAGCGCCTGCACATCCTTGGGAAAACACGAGCCGCCGTAACCAGCCCCCGGATAGATGAAGGAATAGCCGATGCGCGGATCCGAGCCGATGCCGTGGCGGACCATCTCGATGTCGGCGCCCACGCGTTCGGCGATGTTGGCCATCTCGTTCATGAAACTGATCTTGGTCGCCAGCATCGCATTGGCCGCGTACTTGGTCAGTTCGGCCGAGCGCACATCCATCGGGATGATCCGCTCGTGGTTGCGATTGAACGGCGCGTACAGCCTTTTCATCTGTTCCAGAGCGGTAGCGCTGCCGGTGCCGATGACGATGCGGTCCGGACGCATGCAGTCCTTGACGGCATCGCCTTCCTTGAGGAATTCAGGATTGGAAACGACGTCGAAGGTCAGATCGCTGCCACGCGTACGCAGTTCCTCGGAGATCGCGGCACGCACGCGGTCGGCGGTGCCCACCGGCACGGTCGACTTGTTGACGATCACCGCGTGACGGCGCAGGTATTTGCCGATGGTGCGCGCCACGGCGAGCACGTATTGCAAGTCGGCGCTGCCATCTTCATCGGGCGGCGTGCCGACGGCGATGAAGATGATGTCGCCATGCTCGATCGGCGCCTGCGCTTCGGTAGTGAAGGCGATGCGGCCGCTGGCATGGTTGGCCAGGACCATTTCCTCCAGGCCCGGCTCGTAGATCGGGATTACGCCCCGATTCAAGCCGTCCACCTTCGCCGCATCGATATCCACACAAACTACCTGATTGCCGACTTCCGCCAGACAGGTACCAGTAACCAGACCCACGTAACCGGTGCCGAATACAGTGACGCGCATGCTTGCTCCAGGCTCAAAGAAAGCGGCGACGGGGTTCCGTCGCCGCCTGGGTCACTTGACGATGCCGAGCAATTCGACTTCGAAAACCAGCGTCGAGTTCGCGCCAATCGGCGGCTGTCCATTTGGGCCGTAGGCCAGGTTCGACGGGATCCACAGCATGTACTTGCTATTGACCGGCATCAGGGCGACGCCTTCGGTCCAGCCGGGAATAACCTGGTTCAAGGCGAATTCCACCGGCTCGCCGCGGCTATACGAACTGTCGAACTCGGTGCCGTTGAGCAAGGTGCCCTTGTAATGCACGCGCACCTTGTCGGTGGGCTGCGGGGTCGGGCCGGAGCCTTGGCGCAGCACCTGGTACTGCAGGCCGCTCGGCGTGCTGCGCACACCCGGCTTGGACTTGTTCGCCGCCAGGAACGCCTGGCCTTCCTGCAGATTCTTCTGGCCTTCCGCCGCCGCTTTGGCGGCCATCTTGGCCTGCATCTTCTGACCGAAGGCATTGCGCACCAACTCGGCCTCGGCGGGCGTCAGTTTGGTCTTCTTGCCGTCGAACGAAGCCTGCATGGCCTGCGCGAGCGCAGCGATGTCGATCTCGTCCTTGATCGGCTCGAGCGATTTGGCCACGTCCATGCCGATCATGTAGCTGTTGCGCTGCCGCTCGGACATGGCAGCCGCGGTGGCGCTCATCGCGGGTTCCGCGGGCTTGGCCGCGGCCTTGTCAGCCTCGGGGGCCGGCGCTTGTGCGGTGCAGGACATGCTGCAGGCGATCGCCGTCATCAGGACGGCAGAACGAAAAACCGATGGCATCAGGTACGACTCCTGGGGAAAGCCGGCTG
>JBAZBG010000301.1:0-3916 GCA_041671585.1 Arenimonas sp.
CCGAGGAACGCTTCAAGTCGATCAACGAAGCGTACGAAGTCTTGCGCGACAAGGAAAAGCGAGCGGCCTACGACCAACTGCGCGCGCGCGGCTACCACGCCGGCGAGGACTTCCGCCCGCCACCGGATTTTGGCGATCAGTTCGGCCACGGGCCGGGTGGTTTCGGCGGCGGAGGTTTTCGTTTCGAGCAGGGCGCCGGCGGCGATGGCTTCAGCGACTTCTTCGAGTCGCTGTTCGGCGGGCGCGCCGGGCCGGCTCGCGGCGGACGCGCGGCGCCGCTGGGCGATACCCGGGCCAAGCTGAGCATTCCGCTGGAGATCGCTCATTCCGGCGGCACCCAGACTATCGGTATCGATGGTCGCAAACTCGAGGTCAAGATTCCTGCCGGTATCCGGCCGGGCCAGGTAATCCGGCTGGCGGGGCAGGGACAACAGCAGGGGTCGCGCCGCTCGGACCTGCTGCTGGAGATCGACTATCGCCCGCATGGCGAATTCGAAGTCGACGGCCGCAATATCCTCTACACGCTGCCGCTGGCGCCCTGGGACGCCGCCCTGGGCACGCGCGTGAGCGTGCCGACCCTGGGCGGCAACGTCGATCTGCGCGTGCCGCCGGATTCGGACACCGGCCGCAAGTTGCGCCTGCGCGGCCGCGGCCTTCCGGGCAAGCCGGAACCCGGCGATCAGATCGTGGAAATCGAAGTCAATGCGCCGCGCGCCGAAACCGAGGAGCAGCGCGAGCTATACCGAAAGATGGCCGAGCAATTCACCGCCAAACCGCGCCCATAAACCGTTGCCGGAATCAGCCCGGCACCAGCAGCGAATTGATCACTTCAATCAACTGCGCTTCGGTAAACGGCTTGGTGATGTAAGCCTTGGCGCCCTGGCGCATGCCCCAGACCTTGTCGGTTTCCTGGTCCTTGGTGGTAACCAGCACGACCGGGATCTGCGCGGTGGTCGGTTCCTTGGAGATCGCCCGGGTGGCCTGGAAGCCGTTGAGGTTGGGCATGACCACATCCATCAGGATGAGGTCCGGCAATGTTGCCTTGGCCACTTCGACACCAGCGGCGCCGTCTTCGGCGGTTACGGCTTCGTGGCCGAGCTTCTCGACGATGCGCTTCATTCCCAGCAACTGGGACGGTGAATCATCAACAATCAGGATGCGTGCCATAACCCCTCCATAGGATTGGCTGATTGTATGCCTGCAGGGTGGCGGTAATACAAGGCTGTCGTCATAAATTTACGACCGTCCGGCCGAAAGACTCCCCGGCCAGCATCCCGGGAAAGACGTCGATCAGCTCGTCGAGGCCCACCTGGCGCGTACAGATCGCGTCCAGCCGCGCGGGTTTCCAGTCGCTGGCCAGGTGCTGCCAGATCGCCTCCCGGACCGAGCGCGCGGTGCCCGCGGAGGCGATGCCAAGTATGGAAACACCGCGGATGATGAACGGCATGACCGTCGTGTTCAGGGCGTGTCCGCCGGCCATGCCGCAGCTGGCGATGTTGCCGTAAGGCTGGATCACCCGTGAAAGTCCGGCCAGTGTGTCGCCGCCAACGTTGTCGATGGCCCCCGCCCAACGGGCAGTCTCCAAAGGGCGCTGTCCCCAGTGCAGATCTTTGCGCGAGACGACTTCTCTGGCGCCGAGCGAGCCGAGGAAATCGGCATGGTCGGTCTTGCCGGTGATCGCGTGCACTTCGAAGCCGGCACGGGTCAGGATGTTGATCGCAAGCATGCCAACGCCGCCGGACGCGCCGGTCACCACGATCGGCCCCATCTCTGGCCGCTGGTCGTTCTGCAGCATGCGGTACAGGGACAGTGCCGCGGTGAAACCGGCGGTGCCCAGGATCATGCTTTCGCGCAGGTCGAGCCCGCTTGGCAGCGCGATAGTGGAGCGCGCCTCCAGGCGGACCAATTCGCTGTAGCCGCCGTCGCGCGTTTCCGACAAGCCGCTGCCGGTGCACAACACCGCGTCGCCTTCCTTGAAGGCCGCGTCGGTGGACGCGATGACGTGTCCGGCGACGTCGATGCCGCCGTTGAGCGGGAACTGGCGCAGGATCTTGCCTTTGCCGGTCCCGGCCAACGCGTCCTTGTAGTTGACCGAGGAGTGGGCGGCCTTGACCAGTACTTCACCGGCGCTGAGGTCATCGGCGCGCATCGACTCGACGCCGGCGTGATAACCGGCGGCGTCGTTGTGGATGCGGAAGGCGCGGAAGGGCCGGTCGGTGATCATGCTGGCTCAGCTCCTCGCACGGCGGTCAATTGGCCTTGTGGATCGCCCGCTTGTCGACCGCCAGGGCGGCCTCGTGTATCGCTTCGGACATCGTCGGGTGGGCGTGGCAGATGCGCGCGAGGTCTTCGGCGGAGCCGTGGAATTCCATCGCCACCACGCCTTCGTGGACCATTTCCGAAACGCTGGCGCCGCACATGTGCAGGCCCAGGATGCGGTCGGTTTCCGCATGCGCGACGACCTTCACCAGGCCGGCGGTTTCATTCATGGCGACGGCGCGGCCGATCGCCGCGAATGGGAAGGTTCCGACTTTGGTCGGGATGCCCGCGTCCTTGCATTCTTTTTCAGTCTTGCCGACCCAGGCGATCTCGGGCTCCGTGTAGATTACCCAGGGCACGGTGTCGAGGTTGACGTGGCCGGGCAGGCCGGCGATCAGTTCGGCGACGGCAATGCCTTCTTCCGAGGCCTTGTGCGCGAGCATCGGGCCGCGCACGCAGTCGCCGACCGCCCAGACGCCTTCAACGCCGGTGGCGCAATGCGCATCCACTTCGACCATTCCACGCGCGTCCAGCTTGACGCCAGTGCCCTCGGCCAGCAGGCCTTCGGTGGCGGCGCGGCGGCCGACGGCCACCAGCAATTTGTCGACGACCAGCTTCTGTTCACCGCTGGCATCGGCATAGCTCAGATGCACTTCCTGGCCCTTGACCTCGGCCTTGCTCAACTTGGCGCCGAGCTTGATGTCGAGACCCTGCTTCTTGAATTCGCGCGCAGCCGCCTTGGCGATCTCGGCATCGGCCGCGGCGAGGAAATCGGGCAATGCTTCGATGATGGTCACCTCGCTGCCGAGCCGGCGCCAGACGCTGCCCAGCTCCAGGCCGATCACGCCAGCGCCGATCACGCCGAGGCGCTTGGGCACCGCGGCGATGTCCAGCGCACCGGCATTGTCGAGGATGTGTACGTTGTCGAATTTGGCGAACGGCAGTTCGATCGGCTTGGAACCTGCCGCGAGAATCACGTGCTTGGCGCTGATCTCGGCAACCTTGCCGTCGTGCCCCTTGATCTTGATGACCTTGCCCGGATGCAGTGTCGCGAAGCCGGCGATCGGCGTGACCGGGTTCGCCTTGTTGCCCTTGAACAGCACGTTGATGCCGCCGCTGAACTGCTTGACGATCTTGTCCTTGCGCGCAAGCATCGCGCCGACATCGATACGGGCGTTGTCCGCGCTGATGCCATGGTCCTTGAACGCATGCGTGAGGTTGTGGAACTGGCGCGAGGAATCGAGCAGGGCCTTGGACGGAATGCAGCCGATGTTCAGGCAGGTGCCGCCGAGCGCGGGCTTGCCGTCCTTGCCGAGGAAGGCGTCCACGCAGGCGGTCTTCAGACCCAACTGCGCGGCGCGAATGGCCGCCACGTAACCGCCGGGGCCGCCGCCGATCACCACTACATCGAACTGCTCGCTCATTTACGAATTCCCTTTTTGTGCTTGCAAACCCGGCGACAGCGCGCCGATCCGGCAGTGCGGCCTTACAGGCCCAGCAGCATGCGGTGCGGGTTTTCCAACTGGTTCTTGATGTCGACCAGGAACAGCACCGCATCCTTGCCATCGATGATGCGGTGGTCGTAGGACAGTGCGATGAACATCATCGGCGCGATCAGCACCTGGCCGTTCTCGGCGATCGGACGTTCCTTGATGGC
>JBAZBG010000302.1:0-1793 GCA_041671585.1 Arenimonas sp.
GCTCAAGCATTCCTCCGACTGGAACCTCGGCCGTGAGGCGACGTTGTCGTCCGGCCTGTCGCCGTTGACGCCGGGCATCACCTTGCAGCGCGCCTGCGGCACTGGCCTGGACACGGTGATCACTATCGCCAACAAAATCGCGCTCGGCCAGATCGACGCCGGCATCGGCGGCGGCTCGGACACGACCTCGGATGTGCCGATCGCGGTGAACAAGAAACTGCGCCGCCGGCTGCTCAACCTGAACATGGCCAAGAGTTTCGGCCAGCGCCTGGGCGCGGCCGTCAAGGGATTTTCGTTCGCCGAATTCAAACCGGAATTCCCCGGCGTCAGCGAGCCGCGCACCCGCAAGAGCATGGGCGAGCATTGCGAGATGATGGCGAAGGAATGGCAGATTCCACGCGCCGAACAGGACCAGCTCGCCTACGAATCGCACAAGAAAGCCGCCGCCGCGTACGAGCGTGGTTTCTTCAAGGACCTGGTGGTGCCGTTCCGCGGCCTGGAGCGCGACAACATCCTGCGCGCCGACACGTCGCTGGAGAAGCTGGCATCGCTCAAGCCGGCATTCGACAAGAGCTCGGGCCAGGGCACGCTCACCGCCGGCAACTCGACAAATCTGTCGGATGGCGCTTCCGCGGCGCTGCTGGCCTCGGAAAACTGGGCGCGCGAGCACGGCAAGGAAGTGTTGGCCTACTTCGTCGATGCGCAGGTGGCCGCAGTGGATTTCGAACACGGCGAAGGCTTGTTGATGGCGCCGACGATTGCGGTGGCCCAGCTGCTCAAGCGCAACAACCTGTCGCTGCAGGATTTCGATTTTTACGAGATCCACGAAGCCTTCGCCGCCCAAGTGCTATGCACACTGAAGGCCTGGGAGTCGGACGAGTATTGCCGGACCCGCCTCGGCCTCGAGGCGGCGCTGGGTTCGATCGATCGCAGCAAGCTAAACGTCGTTGGCTCGTCGCTGGCCATCGGTCACCCCTTCGCCGCGACCGGCGCACGCATCGTCGCAACCACGGCCAAGCTGTTGCAGGAACGTGGCTCAGGGCGCGCACTGATCTCGATTTGTACGGCTGGCGGCATGGGCGTGGTCGCGATCATCGAGCGCTAGACGCAATCCGAGATGTGTTCGTGCCCGGGCGCCTAGATGCGCTGCCGGTGCGAGCCCATCCGTTGAATGGTTCGCAGAACCACCTGCACTTGATCTCGTCTTGAGCCAAAGCGACTGCCGGACAGTGGGGACGTCGGGAGTAGCGGGGTATTGGCGAAGTGGTGCAGGACAGCAAGGAACGGCCGTCTTAGAAAACAGGATGTTTTCTATGACGGGCGCCAATACCCCGCTACTCCCGGCGGCCGCGTGCACGTTCGGGGACGCGCTACGGATTGAAAAAGAGCATCGCGGCTGAAGCCGCTCCCACAAAAGAGAAAGAGCTTCGCGGCTGAAGCCGCTCCTACAGGTTAGTAGCGGAGGTGGGGCACGCCGTGTTCGTCGCGTTGCTCGGCGACGGCTTCGTCGGCGATCTGCTCGCGCAAACTGCGACCCGATAGACTGCGTGCCGGCTCGCCGCGCAAGTTGCGCAAGGCATTGGCGTAACAGGCTTGCGCGCGCGCGGCATCGTCTTGCGCGGTGTAGACATTGCCCAGTTCTTCCCAGGCCTCGGCCCCCGCGCCTTGGGCTATCGCCCGGTGCAGCATTTCTTCGGCATTGCCCATCAGATGCGCGCGGCTGCACAAACGGCCCAGGCACAAGGCCAATTCCGGACTGGTCGGGTGATCGGCCAGCCAGCGTTCGGCGCGCG
>JBAZBG010000302.1:1893-3898 GCA_041671585.1 Arenimonas sp.
TGGGCTATCGCCCGGTGCAGCATTTCTTCGGCATTGCCCATCAGATGCGCGCGGCTGCACAAACGGCCCAGGCACAAGGCCAATTCCGGACTGGTCGGGTGATCGGCCAGCCAGCGTTCGGCGCGCGCCATGCGCAGGTCTTCGCGCGCCGGCGGCAGCCGCGCAAATTGCCTGATCAGGTTCTCGCTCCAGTGGCGATCGAGGGCATCGGCCAGCGCGTTCGCGGCATCGGCTTCAAGGCCCAGCTCGCCGGCTCGCGCGGCATACGCCAGCAGCACGTCTTCGTGCTCGCTCAGGCGCGCCGGCAACTGCTGCCAACGCTGGTGCAACTCGTTGGCATGCGCAGCCTGGCGCAGCGCCGCCGCGTGCCAGCGCCGTTCCAGCGCAGCCAGCTGTTCGGGCGAATGGCTTTGTTCATTGGCCAGCAGCGCCAGCAAGACGATGGCATCGGCGGCGCGGCCGATGCTGACCAGGGCTTCGCCGCGCAATTGCAGGCCGCGCGGCGGCAGCGCGTTCCGGTCGTACCAGGGCTGCAGCACCTCCAGCGCCAGGCGCGCCTTGTCCTGCTCGAGCAGGATCGTGGCCGTGTTCAGCGCCGCGGCCATCGGATCGTGTCTGGACAATGCCGCCTGTTGCGAGGCGGCGGCCACCAGATCGCCCCGGCCCAAGGCCGCTTCGCGCGCGGCCAGGCGCGCCACCGTACTCAGCGCGGGTTCTTCCGCGGCTTTGTCGAGCAGGCTTTCGGCGCGTGCATGGCGACCTTCGTGCAGGGCCGCCAGGCCATTGACCAGTCGATTGCGCGCCTGCGTCTGCGCCATTCGCTGCCAGGCGGTGAACGGCAGGCGCACCAGCGTCCATACCAGCCACAGGCCAAACCAGAGCAGGGCCCAGCCGACCAGGAAGAATGCGACCGTAGTGGTGATGGTGGTGCCGTGCCAGCGAACCAGCACTTCACCCAGGTCGAGCGAAAACAAGTCCCAGGCCAGCGCGCCGAACGCGGCGAGCAGCAACCACCAGAGCAGGGTGCGAAAAAAATTCACAGTCCGGCCCGGCGACTGCGCCGCAACGCGTGCAGTTGCTGCAACGTGGATCCGGCGACCGGCAGTTGGTAACTCAGTCCCAACTCGCGCAGGTCGCCAAGGCGCTTGCGCCGCTCGCGCAACAACGGACTGTCCGGAAACAAACGTTGCAGCCATCCGTCCATGCGTAGCAGCGAATGCCTGAACGCAGTCTCGTCGCTTCGCGCCAACGCGGTGCGCGCCAGGGCGATCTCCAGCGCCAGCGCCGCTTCGCCGGCGCCGCGGTCGGCAGGCGACAGCAGATCTTGTTCACCGCTGCGGCGCACCTGGATCAACGAATCCAGCAAGCGCTGCAGGCCGGACTCGTCGCCAGCCTCGCCGGCGGCGTGGCGAAGCGTGGCGGCGCGCTGCGGGAGTTTGGACAGCACCGCCTCCAGCGCGTCGAGTTCGCCGGCCGCGCGGGCGGCAGGAATCTCCGGCAGCGCGCGCAGGGCGGTCAGTTCCTGAACCAGGGTTTGCCGCAGATCGAGCAGGGCCGGGTCGTTCTGCGAAGACAGCACGCCTTGAGCCAACTGCGTCGCGCGCACCGCACCCGGCAGATCACCGGCCAGCTGCAGGCGTTGTTGCGCCAGTGTCAGCAACAGTTCCACTTCATCCAGGCGCAGCGCAGCCACGCCGTCGCGTTGGCCCACGGAGAGCTCGCGCACGCTGTCCTCGATCAGCGACGAACGTTGGGCAAGCGCCAGCACTTCATCGCGCAGCAGTCCGGTGCGGGCGCGTGTATCGGTCAGCTTCTGGTTAAACGACTCCTGCCCGCGACGTATCGAGGCCACCGATGCTTCCACCTGCAGCAGGCGCGCATCCAGCGCCTCCGGGCGCAAGTCGACCACCGGATCGTTGCCGATCCGGCCGGACCAGGCTTTCCAGGCGAGCAACGCCGCCAGCGTGATGCCGATGGCCAGCAGGAACCACAGGGCGCCGGGCAG
>JBAZBG010000303.1:0-3892 GCA_041671585.1 Arenimonas sp.
ATGCCGGTCGAGGCCGCCAAGCCGAAGCCGGTGCGTTCCAAGCAGGCGATTGACGCTACCGACAAGCGAATCAAGCAACTGGAGGCGCGCATCGCCACCCTGCAGGCGGAAGCCAAGCACATCGAAGATGAGCTCGCCGATCCGGCCATCTACGGCAGCGATGGCGGCGGCGCCGTGGTGCGCCTGGCCCAGCGCCAGGGCGAAATGCAAAGAGAGCGCGAATCCCTCGAAGCCGAATGGCTCCACCTCTACGAACAACAAGAAATCGCCTGACCTTGCAGGAGCGGCTTTAGCCGCGATTCCCCGCCCCGCCGCCCTTGATCCGCCCCACCCCGAACCCCACATTCCCTACACCCATCCACGGAACCGAACATGCCCATCTACGCCTTCGAATGCGGCAGCTGCGGCCACCAGTTCGAGCGCCTGCAACGCCTCGCTGATGCCGATCCCACCGACTGCCCCGAGTGCTCGGCCGCCCAGGTGCGCCGGCAGTTGACCGCGCCCAGCTTCCGCCTGGCGGGCGCCGGTTGGTATGAGACAGATTTCAAGAAAGACGGCGACAAGAAGCGCAACCTGGTCGACAAGGGCGAGTCGCCTTCAAGTTCCCCGGTGGCTCCGACGGCAGCGACCAAGACCGCCGAGCCGGCCAAATCCGGGTCCGGCACGGCGGCAAAAGGCGACACGAAAGCCGACACTAAGCCGGCAACCAAAGCCTCCGTGCAGTAGTGTCGGCGATGACACAAAAGAATGCCCCGGCAGCTTCGGCCGGGGCATTTTTCGTTCAAGATCAATCAGCGATAGCCGAATCGGGCGCGGCAACCCGCATCCACCCACAGTTCGCCACGGCTGTCATAGCCCCAGTCGCGACCTTCCACGCAGGCAGCGGTGGATAGTTGCTGGATCAGGCGCGGCGAGCCATACCGGTTGTCCCATGTGCAGACAGTCCTGCGACCGTCGCTGGAGCAGGTGACGCTGTAGTCGTCATCGCGACGCCACGGGCCGTCGTCACGGTCGTTTTCGCCCTGGCCCCGATTCCAGCCGGTCTGGCTGCTGACAAAGCGAGCACGGCAGCCGGAGCTGACCCAGATGTGCTCGCGATCCGCGTAGTAACCCCACGTGGAGCCCTCGATGCAGGGGGCAGTGGAGAGCTGCTGGCTGAGGCGTGGATACCCGTAGCGGCCATCCCAGCTGCAGCGCGTCGGCGTGCCGCCGGTGCTGGCGCAAACCACATAGAAGTTGCTCATCCATTGGCCATAGTCGTCACGCGGGCCCGGACGTCCGATCGATGCGAAGCGCGCGCGGCAGCCCCGGCTGACCCAGACCATGCCCTCGCGCTGGCCCCAACTGCGGCCTTCGATGCAGGCACGGCTGTTCGGCAGCCGGTTCACCAACTGCACCCGGCCGCGGAATCCGGTGTTGCACTGGCGGTAGCGACCGTTGACGCTCTGGCAAACGAAGGTGCGCGGATTCGGCGTTGTGCGAATGATGCCGAAGCGCGCGCGGCAGCCGCGATTGACCCAGATCACGCCGGGCCGCTGGCCCCAGCTCTGGCCCTCGATGCAGGGCGCCGAGGAAATCTGCAGCGTCACGACGGCGGTGCCGCGGAAGGGCGCCGCGCATTCGCGATACCGGTTGTCAATGCTGGTGCAGACGACCTCCCGGGCTGCCCACCCGGATTGCGGGCGCCAGGTCGTGGTGGTGTAGAGGCGCATGTCCGCGCTGATCTGGCTCATGGTCCAGCCGGAATTGGCCCGGTCCAGGTAGTACTCGAGCTGGGAGTCGGAAATCGTCCGGCCGTTGGTCTGGCGGGCGTATTCCTGTTCGATCATGCGGATCTGGTCGCGGGTACCGGTCTGAGCCGCGGCTGGGGCCACGCTCAACAGGCTGCTGAGCGCAAGCAAGGCGGCAAGCAGTATTCTGGACATGACAATTCTCCTGGTCGGCGACTTGATGCAGTCAAGGTTGGCTGAACGGCGTTGTCGGCGTATGTTCGCCAGCGCACGCAAGCCAGGACCTCGTTCACGCGCTTGTCAGGAAGCGAAATGGCGACAAAACCACCGGGTACGCCGGGCGTTCTGGCAAAATACCGGGCTGATTTGGCCCGAGCGGCCCGGAGAACCCCATGCGTACCCATTTTTGCGGCCTCGTGTCCGAGGCTTTGATCGGCCAGTCCGTCACTCTTTGCGGCTGGGCCGATGTGGCCCGGAACCTGGGCGGCGTCTGCTTCATCGACCTGCGCGACCACGAGGGCATCGTGCAGGTGGTGGCCGATCCGGACCGCCCTGACGTCTTTGCGGTTGCCGCCGATGTCGGCTACGAATTTTGCCTGCAGGTCACCGGCACCGTGCGCGCGCGACAGAGTGTCAACGACAAGCTCAAGAGCGGACAGGTGGAAGTGATCGCCGAGCGCATCGAAATCCTCAACCGCGCCGACAAGCTGCCGTTCTATTCGCATGAAAATCCCGGCGAGGACGTGCGCCTGAAATACCGCTACCTCGACCTGCGCAGTCCGGGCATGCAGCGAAACATGCGCAAGCGCATTGCGCTGGTGCAGGCCTTGCGCCGGCACCTGGATGCGGCGGGCTTCCAGGATATCGAGACGCCGATCCTGACCAAGGCGACGCCGGAAGGCGCCCGCGACTATCTGGTCCCCAGCCGCGTGCATGCCGGCCAGTTCTTCGCGTTGCCGCAATCGCCGCAGTTGTTCAAGCAGTTGCTGATGATGGCCGGCATGGACCGCTACTACCAGATCGCGCGCTGCTTCCGCGACGAGGATCTGCGCGCCGACCGGCAACCGGAATTCACCCAGCTGGACATGGAGTTTGCCTTCGTCACCGAGCGCGACATCCAGGATTACGTCGAAACGCTGATCCGCGATGTGTTCGCGGAAGTGCAGGGCGTCGAACTGGCCAACCCGTTTCCGCGCCTGACCTATGCCGAGGCGATGCGTCGCTACGGGTCAGACAAACCAGACTTGCGTATCGACCTGGAATTGGTCGACGTCGCCGAATTGGTGAAGTCCTGCGAGTTCAAGGTGTTCACCGATTGGGCCAATCATCCCGAGGGCCGCGTGGCTGCCTTGCGCCTGCCCGGCGGGGCGACGCTCAGCCGCAAGCAGATCGACGAGTGCGCGGTCTATGCCGGACGCCATGGCGCCAAGGGCCTGGCCTGGTTGCGCGTCGATGATCTGGTCAAGGGCCGGGACGGCATCAATTCGCCGATCGCAAAGTTTCTCGACGACGCAACATTGCAGGCCTTGCTTGCTGCGACGGGCGCGCAAACGGGCGACCTGGTTTTCTTCGGCGCCGGTCCATGGAAGAGCGTCTGCGACTTCATGGGCGCCTTGCGTCTGAAAGTTGCCAAGGACGCTGGCCTGGTGGCCAATGGCTGGGCGCCGCTTTGGGTCACCGATTTCCCGATGTTCGAATACGACGACGAAGAACAGCGCTTCGTCGCCTTGCACCACCCGTTCACCGCGCCCAAGGTCGATGATTCCGCCGAGCTGGTCGCCAATGCGCGGGACGCCGTCAGTCGCGGCTACGACATGGTGCTCAACGGCAACGAGATTGGCGGCGGTTCCGTGCGCATCCACCGCTCGGAGTTGCAGAGCACGGTGTTCGACCTGCTCGGCATCGCCAAGGACGAGGCCCAGGCCAAGTTCGGCTTCCTGCTCGAGGCGCTGCGCTACGGCGCTCCGCCGCACGGCGGCATTGCCTTCGGCATCGATCGCATTGCCGCGCTGATGGCCGGCACCGATTCCATTCGCGACGTGATCGCTTTTCCGAAAACGGCCTCGGCGCAGTGCCTGCTGACGTCGGCGCCCTCGGCGGTTCCGGACAAGCAGTTGGCGGAGTTGCACGTGCGGGTGCGCGATAACTAGGGGAGATGGAAC
>JBAZBG010000304.1:0-3891 GCA_041671585.1 Arenimonas sp.
CTAGGAGCTATCGCGGCTGAAGCCGCTCCTACAGGAACTAGCTCTTCATGATCAGGAGGGCGATTACGGCTATGGCGGCCAGGGTGAGCATGATCGATGCCCAGAGCTGCATCTTGTGCACGGCCGGAATGGCGGGCGCGGTTTTCACCGGCGCCGGCTGTGGCGCCATTTCCATGCCGGGCGCGACCAGGATGAAACGGACAGCATCCAGGCGCAGCTCGTCGCCCGGCTGCATGAAGCCTTGTTGCTGCACGCGCTTGTTGTTGATGAAGGTGCCATTGGACGAACCGAGATCCTCGACCGACAGGCCCTCGGGAGTGGGTTTGACCAAGGCGTGACGACGCGACATCTCGTCCGCCGGTACCGAAATATCGCATTCGGCGGCGCGGCCGATCACCACCGGACCTGCAACCGGGAACACCTTGCTGAAGACAGCGCCGGAAACCCCGCGCAGGACGAACTTCGGAATCGCCATGCGCACGCGCGTGGCGTTGGAGTCTTCGTCTGGCGAATTCGAGTTCGAGGCCCGAGCCTCCTCGACCACCACGAACTTGGCCGATACCGGACCGATCTGCAGCAGGTCGCCGGAACGCAGACCCATGATGTCCAGAACTGGCTTGCTGTTGACGGAAACCGGGCCGCCACCGGCAGGGACCTGCAGGTTGGCGCCGTTGCTGGTGATGTGGATGACGCAATGCACAGGGTGGATGCCGGGCCGGGCCAACACGGCGGCACTCTCGACGTCCGAACCAATTCGGTTGATGCCGGGATTCAACAGCACCTGGCTGTGTTCACCGTTCGGAAACACCAGTTTCATTTTTCGCCCTCCTGCGAAAAACCGACCGCCCAAACGGGCGGCCTCCCCTATCTTAGCGATCTGCCGCAACAAAAAGACAGATCATCGCAACTTGAGACCCAAGCCCGCTGACCCCACACTGCCGGCATGAGCCTGCCGACGATTCTACTGCTTTGCATAATTCCCGCGTTCGCATTCTGGATATCGGGCCGCGCCGCCGCCGAAAAAGCAGCCCTGCACAGCCGCCAGGCCTGCCAGCACGCCGGCGTGCAGTGGCTTGACCAAAGCGTGCACCAGGTGCGATTGCGACTCAAACGCAACGGCGCCGGTCGCCTATGTTGGGAGCGGCAGTATCGTTTCGAGTATTCCAGTGGCGGCGACGACCGGCACGCGGGCCTGGTGACGATGCTGGGCGGTGCCATGAGCGGATTGGTCGGGCCCATGCCGCAGACCATCCAGACCATCAACTAGCAGACCCTGACGCGCCAGTGTCGCGGGAAACAGGCTGGCGCAAGCAAGCGCTATTTCACCACCCGCAGGTGGCCGCCGCGCTTGGGCCCGTCCTCGGGTGGCTCGGGATTGTCGCCGGGGGATTCCTCAGCCATGGTCCCGCCGTCTTCCGGCAACATCATTCCCTGCCCCGTTTCCTGCGCGTAGATCGCCAGGATCGCCGCCAGCGGCACCACCACCGACTGACTGACGCCGCCAAAGCGGGCCTTGAAGCGGACCTCTCGATTGCCCAGGTCCAATTGCGCCACCGCGCGCGCGGCAATGTTCAACACCACGCGGCCGTCCTTGACGGTCGAACTGGGCACCTGCACGCCATCGCGCGTGGCATCGACCAGCAGATGCGGCGTCATGTCGTTGTCGCCGATCCACTCGTACAGCGCCCGCAGCAGGTACGGGCGATTGGAGCTCATCGGTGCGGCATCGCTCACGCAGGAATCTCGCGCAACAGTTTCTCTTCCGGCGTCAGGCTGCGCAGGAAGCCCGGGTTGCGAAAAATGCGCTGTCCATAATCTTCGATCAGTTTGGCTTCCTTCGGCAGCGCGATGCCGAGCGCCGGCAGGCGAAACACGATCGGGGCCACCGCACAGTCGGCGAGGCTCATTTCCGAATTGAGGAAGAACCGGGCCGCCTTGAACAAGGGCAATGCGCCGAGCAGCAATTCCTTCAGGCGCTTGCGCCCCGCCTCGGCCTGCAACTTGTTGCCGTTCTGGATCGCCTGCACGTGCGGCACCCATTCCAGTTCGACGCGCAACATGGCCAGCCGCAGGCGCGCGCGGGAAAGCGGATCGACCGGCATCAGCGGCGGATGCGGGTAGCGTTCGTCCAGGTATTCGCTGACCACCGACGCGGCATACAACACCAGGTCGCGATCCACCAGCGTCGGCACCGAATGATAGGGATTCAGGTCGAGCAGGTCCTCGGGTGGATTGGCGGTGTCCACCGAGACCAGCTCGTAGCTGACGCCCTTGGCCGCCAGCACCAGCCGCACGCGATGGCAGACGACGCAATCAGGCGATGAAAACAGGGTCAGGGCGTTTCGGATTCGCGGGCTAGCGGCCATCAAGGACACCTCAAGGGGACACCCCGGCCCCCTGCCGTTGGGTTGTCCAAGCCCTACCCTGCCGAAACGGCCGATTTTCCGCAAGGGCTGCACAACAAAAAAGGCCGCCCTGGGGCGGCCTTTCCTCCGAAAATGCGTGACTCAATGCACGTCGCGCCAGTATTCGGTTTTCAGCAGGTAAGCCAGGAAGGTGAAGAAGGCCAAAAACAACACCACCCAGACGCCGATCGATTCGCGCTTGAGCGCCGCCGGTTCGCCAACATAGGTCAGGAACGCGCTCAGGTCGCGGGCGACGCGATCGTATTGCTCGGCGTCCATCGTGCCTTTCTGCGCATCGGGAATTTCGAAGCCGACGATGCACGCGCCCTGGTACTCGCCCTGGTGGCAAGCTTCTTCCTCGCCAGTCTCGGACTTGTGCTTGGGCTTGGTCAGCGCGTGCTGCATGCCCTGCATTTCCCAAAGCACGTGCGGCATGGATGCGCCGGGGAACACGGTGTTGTTCCAGCCCATCGGCCGTGACTCGTCGACGTAGAAGCCCTTGAGGTAGTTGTAGATCCAGTCGCCGCCCTCGGCCTTGGTGCGCGCGATCACGCTCAGGTCCGGCGGCGCCTTGCCCAGCCAGATTGTGGCGTTGGCCGCCTCCATGCCGGTAACCATGGTTTCGCCGACCTTGGCGTCGGAGAAGATCAGGTTGCTCTCGACCTGCTCCTTGGTCAGGCCGAGGTCTTCGGCCATGCGCGAGTAGCGCTGATAGCTCAGCGAATGGCAGCCGGCGCAATAGCTCATGTACAGGCCGGCGCCTCGCTGCAGCGAGGCCTTGTCGGTGAGGTCGATCTGCGCCGACTCCATCGCCCCGCCTTCCGACGCGGCAACCAGTCCCGGCAGCAGCAACAGCGCAAACGCGACGCGTTTCATGAAATGCAAACGAAGGTCAATCATGCATGGTCACCCGTTCAGGCACCGGCTTGGTCGCGCCCATACGCGTCCAGATCGGCATGGTGATGAAGAAAGCGAAGTAGAAGAACGTCAGGCCGCGGGCAACCCAGGTCTGCGTGGTGCTGCCGGCCTGCATGCCCAGCCAGCCCAGGATCACGAACGCCACCACGAACAGCGCGATCATCACCTTGGAAATCAGGCTGCGGTAGCGGATCGACTTGACCGGGCTGCGGTCCAGCCAGGGCAGCAGGAACAGGATGATCACCGCGCCACCCATGGTGATGACGCCGAGCAGCTTGTCCGGCACCGCGCGCAGCATCGCGTAGTACGGCGTGAAATACCAAACCGGCTTGATGTGCAGCGGCGTCACCATCGGATTGGCCTGCACGAAATTGTCGTGCTCCAGGAACAGCCCGCCGAAGGTCGGCACGAAGAACATGATGAAGGCGGCGATGGTCAGGAAGAACGCCGCACCGAAGGTGTCCTTCACCGTGTAGTACGGGTGGAAGGCGATGCCGTCGCGCGGGATACCCGTCGCCGGGTCCTTGTTCTTCTTGATTTCGACGCCGTCCGGATTGTTCGAACCGAC
>JBAZBG010000305.1:0-3873 GCA_041671585.1 Arenimonas sp.
GACCCGCACGAGGCGATTCCCCTGTGGCAGCGCATGTCCGAACTCGGCGGCGGCCAGCGCCCCCCGGAGTTCGCCTCCACGCATCCGGACCCGGCCAACCGCATCGCCACCCTGCAATCCCTGATGCCCCGGGCCGAGCAGTACTACGCCAAATATTGCCCCCCCAAATAAACCTCGAACCTGTAGGAGCGGCTTCAGCCGCGATAACTCAAAGCATCGCGTTGTGTAGGAGCGGCTTCAGCCGCGATAACTCGAAGCATCGCGATGTGTAGGAGCGGCTTCAGCCGCGATAACTCAAAGCATCGCATTGTGTAGGAGCGGCTTCAGCCGCGATAACTCGAAGCATCGCGGCTGAAGCCGCTCCTACATGGGGTGGGGGTGCGGGAGTTAGAAGCTCATGAAGAGGCCGCCGTTTACCGGTAGGTTCAGGCCGGTCAGGTAGCCTGATTCCTCGGCGCACAGAAAGGCGATCGCGTGGGCCACGTCTTCGGGGCCGCCGATGCGGCCGACGGGAATGGCGGCAATCATCTGTGTGCGCAACGCCTCGGGAATTGCCGCGGTCATCGGCGTGTCGATGTAGCCCGGGCTGACGCTGTTGACGGTGACGCCCCTGGCCGCAAGTTCGCGTGCGAGCGCCATGGTGAAGCCGTGCATGCCGGCCTTGGCGGCGGCGTAGTTGCTCTGCCCGAAGGCGCCAGTCTGGCCGATGATCGAACTGATGTTGACGATGCGACCAAAGCCGCGAGTGCACATGCCGTCAGCCAGCAGTCGGCACAGATTGAATACGCTATCGAGATTGACGCGCAATACTTCCTGCCACTGCTCGCTGCTCATCTTGCGCAGGCTGACGTCGCGAGTGATGCCAGCGCCATTGACCAGGATGTCGACTCCGCCGCAGCTGTCCTGGATGCGCTGCACCAGGTTTTCGCAATCGGCCATTCGGCTGACGTCGGCTGCCTCGAAGCGCACGTCCAGGCCGGCCACGCTATCGACGAACTGGGCGAGACGCTCGGCCGAAGCCGGCAAGTCGCTCGCAATAACCTGGTGGCCTGCCGCGGCCAGGCGACGGCAGACCTGCGTGCCAATGCCGCCGATGCCGCCAGTGACCAGCGCGGTGCGCCGGCTCATCTGCGCAGCGTGCGCTTGCGCGGCCTCGCCACGACCTTGGCAGCGACCTTGCCCGTGTCTTCGGATTTTTCGGGGGAGGAGGACAGGCCGCTCTTGATGCCCTGCTGCACGCCCTTCCAGATTTCCATGTTGCGCTCGGTAAGCTGGTTGAGTAGCGACCACGGCGTCTGCACGACCAGGTTGCCGATGTGTCCGCGCAATTGCTGCTGCTGGTCGCTGAACATCTGGATGCTGCGTTCCAGGTAGCTGCCGATGATGCCCTGCAGCGAATCGCCGTAAAAACGGATGACGGTGGTCAACAACTGCGTGGAAAATATCGGCTGGCCGATGTCCTCGTGCTCGGCGAGTATTTGCAACAATACTGCGCGAGTCAGATCCTTGCCGGTCTTGGCGTCGCGCACCTCGAAGTTCTCGCCTTCGACAATGAGTTGTCGCACGTCCTCCAGGGTTACGTAGCTGGAGATTTCCGTATCGTACAAGCGACGATTCGGGTACTTCTTGATGATGCGTACCTGAGACATGACCACCCCGGAAAATAGCAAATGACACAAGGAAATCTAAGCCGCTTATTTCCCGAGCATCGCTTGTCTTTCGGTACCTTGCAAGAAAGGGGGTGTCAATTATTGTGAACACCGGCACGGATCCCGCCACGAGATCGATCAATCCGCGGGCAAAACGCGATCCGAGGCTGGAATGCGGTCCGGCTGGAAGGCGCTCAGGGCCCGGCGCAGCGCGTCCCCGGCGCCTGCGCTACCCTCAAGTGCGCGGACATCCTGGCCCAGCCAGGCGTAAGCCAGGCGCAGAGCGGGCAACGGATCGGCCGGGTCGATGGGAGCGCTGCGCAGCGATTTGCTCAGCTTGAGCCCGTTCGCCGTTTTGATCACCGGCAAGTGCGCGTAGCCAGGCGTGGCATAGCCGAGCATCTGCTGCAGGAGTATCTGTCGCGGCGTGGAATCCATGAGGTCGGCGCCACGCACGACGTCGGTAATACCTTGCAGCGCATCGTCGACGACCACGGCGAGCTGGTACGCCCAATAACCGTCCGCGCGTTTGACCACCACGTCGCCAACGTCCTCGCCCAGCTCCTGCACGAAGCGACCGCGAATGGCGTCGTCGAAAACGAGCGTGCGCGCCGGCACCCGCAGGCGATACGCCGCCTGCTTTCCGGAAGGTTGCGCAACGCATTTTCGATGAATGCCGGCTGACGCGGACAGGTCGCTTCGGCTGCAACGGCATTCGAATGCAAGCTCGCGGTCGAGCAATTTGCGCAAGGCCTCCGCGTACAAGTCCGTGCGCTCGCTTTGCCAGACCACTTCCAAGTCGGATTCCAGGGCAAACGCGGCGAGCGCGGCAAGCTGCTGATGCGCCATTCCGGGCGCTTCCCGCGGTGGGTCCAGGTCCTCGACGCGAATCAGCCATTCGCCGCCGTGGTGCCTGGCGATCAACCAACTGCCCAGTGCGGCGGTCAGTGAGCCCAGGTGCAAGGGGCCAGTCGGGGAGGGGGCGAAGCGGCCGCGGTAAACCGCGCGTTCGGGTAGTTTGGCGGACATGGGTTGGCGTGGGCCTTGAAATTCGGGCATCCCGACACATAGTAAGAGCAGACGCCGAAGTTGCGGCGCATAGGAGCGGTCAATGTTCAAGCGAGTTGCGTTACTGGTGGCAACCAATCTGGCGGTGATGGTGCTGCTCGGCCTGGTGCTGAGCGTGCTGCAGTCCTATTTCGGCATCAGGCTCGGCCAGAACGGCCAACTGCTGCTGCTGGCCGCCATGTTCGGTTTTGGCGGCGCTTTCATTTCCCTGATGATCTCCAAGTGGGTGGCCAAGCGGAGCACCGGCATGGTTTTGATCGACCAGCCGAAATCGGAGAGCGAGCGCTGGCTGGTCGACGTCGTCAGCCGCCAGGCGCAATCGGCCGGCATCAAGATGCCCGAGGTCGGCATCTATGACGCGCCGGAAATCAATGCCTTCGCCACCGGGCCCAGCCGGAATAATTCCCTGGTCGCGGTCTCCACCGGCCTGTTGCGCGCGATGACTCGCGACGAAGCAGAGGCGGTGTTGGGCCATGAAATCAGCCACGTTGCCAATGGCGACATGGTGACCATGACCCTGCTCCAGGGTGTGATGAACACGTTCGTCATCTTCCTGTCCCGCGTGGTCGGCCGCACCATCGATGCGATGGTCAGCGGCAATCGCGAGGGCGGCCCGAGCTTCTTCTACTACATCGTCGTGTTCGCGCTCGACATGGTCTTTGGCATGCTCGCGCAAACCATCGTGATGTGGTTCAGCCGCTATCGCGAGTTCCGCGCCGATGCCGGCGGCGCACATCTTGCCGGCAAGGAAAAGATGATCGCCGCGCTGCAGCGCCTCGGACAGACCTATGGCGAGAACACCTTGCCCAGTTCAGTCAAGGCCTTCGGCATCTCCGGTGGTATCGCGCACGGCATGCGAGGCTTGTTCATGAGCCATCCGCCGCTGGAAGTGCGAATCCGGAGGCTTCGCGAAACCCAGGCGACGATGAGCTGACAACGAAAAAAGCCCGCTTCGGCGGGCTTTTTTCTCAACCGAACTCGTAATTCATCGCCGGCCCAGGCGGCGCCAGGAAATTTCCCTGCACCAGGTCGACGCCGATCGAAAACAGCACCGTCATGCTGCTGGCGTCGGACACGAACTCGGCGATGGTCTGCTTTTCGAGCTTGCGCGCCTCGGTAACGAACTCCCGGACCTTCTTCTGGTTCTCGACATTCT
>JBAZBG010000306.1:0-3862 GCA_041671585.1 Arenimonas sp.
TGCGGTGATCGCGCACAATCCCGAGCGCCTGGGCAAGCAGTTGTGGACCGCCGATGGCGAAGGCGAACAGATCGACCTGTACACCGCCTACAACGAGGTCGACGAGGCGCGCTTCGTGGTCGAGCGTATCCGCGCGCACATCGACGGCGGCGGCAGCGCCTCCGATTGCGCCCTGCTCTACCGCAGCAACGCGCAATCGCGGGCGCTGGAAGAACAGCTTGGCCAGGCCCGGCTGCCCTACCGCGTCTACGGCGGCCAGCGCTTTTTCGAGCGCATGGAAATCAAGGACGCGATGGCCTACCTGCGCCTGCTCGGCAATCGCGATGACGACGCCGCCTTCGAACGCGCGGTGAACACACCGCCGCGCGGCATCGGCGAGCGCACGCTCGACGAAGTTCGCCGGCAGGCACGCGCGCAGTCGCTCTCGCTATGGCAGGCAGCGGTCAACATCAGCAACGGCGGCGACCTCGCCGGTCGCGCGCGCAATGCCTTGAAGGGCTTTGCCGATTTGATCGATGCGCTGGCCGCGGAAACGCCGGACATGCAATTGCACGAGCAGTTCGACCACGTGCTCGAACGCTCCGGACTGCGCGTGCATTACACCGTCGAGTCCAAGGGGCAGCTCGATTCGCGGGTGGAAAACCTGGACGAACTGGTGTCCGTCGCCAGCCGTTTCGAGCGCCGCGACGACGAAGCCAGCGAGAACATGAGCGACTTGATCGCCTTCCTCGCCTACGCGGCGCTGGAGGCGGGCGAGGGCCAGGCCGAGGCCGGCGAGGACTGCGTGCAGCTGATGACGCTGCATAGCGCGAAGGGACTGGAGTTTCCGCAAGTGTTCCTGGTCGGCCTGGAAGAAGGCTTGTTTCCGAGCAACCGGTCGTCGGAAGAAAGCGGACGCCTGGAAGAAGAGCGTCGCCTGGCCTATGTCGGGCTGACCCGCGCGCGGCACAAACTCACGCTCACCTACGCCGAAACGCGGCGCCTGCACGGCATGGAGATGCTCGGCACGCCGTCGCGTTTCCTGCGCGAAATCCCGGCGGCCTTGATCCGCGATGTGCGGCCGCGCGCCAGCGTCAGCCGGCCCAGCTATTCACCACGCCTGGAAGAAGTCTCACCGGCTGGCGGTTTGCGGCTGGGACAACGCGTCTCGCATGCCAGCTTCGGCGCCGGCATCGTCATGGACTGCGAGGGCAGCGGCGCGCACGCGCGGGTGCAGGTGAATTTCGAGAACGCCGGCGCCAAGTGGCTGGTGCTGGCCTACGCCAACCTGGCGCCGCTGTAGGCGCGAACTGGCCTCACGCTGCAGCCGGCGTCCGGTCGCTCAGCATTTCCGTTGCACACGACACAGGTAGCGACGACGCGCCTCGGCCGGCGACAGGCGCTGACCGCCGGAGTCATCGGATCCGTCCTCCGACGAGCTATCGCCGGAATCGCTGCTGTCATCGGCGGCCGCGGCTTCGCGCTCGCGCGCGGCCCTGAGCGCGGCGGCCAGCTTGCGGCGGCGCGTGGCTTCGCGCTCGAGCTCTTCCGCCGCGCTGTCACGCACGGCTGGCTCGGCGATCGGATCGGCGGCGGTCGCGGTGTTCGCTGCCGGCGCCGGCGCGCTGGTCACTGCGGCAGCCGTGGTGGTCGCTCCGGCGGCATCGACAGCGGACGGGTTCGCGGGGTCGGCAGCGGCGGTCGAAATCGGCGTGGCGGCCGGCACGATCGCCGGCGGCGGCGCCGGAGCCGCTGGCGTCGCGAGTGGCACTGGGGCTTCGGGCTGGCCGCGCATGCCGAAGTTGTAGATGCCCCAACCGAGCGCGGCCAACACCACAACGGCGGCCGCCGCGATCGGCAGCGCCTTGCTCCGGGCGGGCGCGGGCGCCGCGCTGGGCGTCGGCGGCATGGTTTGCACCGTCGCCGCGGCGGGCGTGTGGCCGGCGGCCGAGGGCTGCGTGCGCGCGCCAACCTGCGGCGGCGGCGTCGCCATGCGCGGCGGCCGGGTATCGCGCGTGATCGGCGTCGGCACGCCTACCATCGTCGACTTCGAGGCGTCGCTCGCCGTCCACGGACGCAATTGCAGCGGACCGCCCTGCATCACCAGCGGGTGCTTCTTCAAGTCGGCGATCAATTCATCGCAACTCTGGTAGCGGTCGACCGGATTCTTGGCCAGCATGCGGCCCAGGATGCGCGTGACTTCCTCGTCGATGTCCGGATTGATCTCGCGGATATCGGGAATATCGGCTTCGACCACGTCGAGCATCAGCTTCAAGGGGCTTTCGGAATTGAAGGGCATGCGCCCGGTCAGCATTTCGAACAGGACGATGCCCAGTGCGAAGATGTCCGAACGCTGGTCGACCGGCTTGCCCAGGCACACTTCCGGCGACAGGTAACCGGGCGTACCGACCAGGGCGCCGGTGTTGGTCAGCTTTTGCGAGACATCGTTGCTGGCCAGCGCGATGCCGAAGTCGGCGACCTTCACCACGCCGCGCGTGGTGATCATGATGTTGCCGGGTTTGATGTCGCGGTGGATCACGCCCTGCGAATGCGCCGTCGCCAGGCCCTGCGCCGCATCCATCAGTATCTTCAAGGCATCCGACGCGGGCAGCCGGTGGTCGCGCTTGATCCAGTCCGACAGCGACTCGCCGTCGATGAATTCCATGACGAAGAAGGTCTGGTCCTCGTCCTGGCCGATGAAATAGATCTGGATGATGTGCGGGTCGTTGAGCGCCGCCATGGCCCGCGCTTCGCGCAGGAAGCGTTCGACGAACACCGGGTCGTGGGCCATGGCCGCCGCCAGCACCTTGATCGCCACGTAACGGCCAAGCGAGGACTCGTAGCCCTTGTAAACAACGCCCATGCCGCCGCGGCCGAGTTCCTCGACGATCTCGTAATGACCAAGGCGTTCGTTCATGCGTGCATCAGCCTCCCAGTTTTGGCATGGTAGCCCCGATGCCGGCCCTCAGGAAGCGCCGGCGGTGGCCGGAACAAACGCGCTCCCGCGTTTTCTCGCGGGAACGCTCCTATCAATCGGGAACCCGACATGCGCAAGTTTCTCAAATACGTAGCGACGCTGCTTGGCGTACTGGTGCTCGGCGTGCTGCTGGCGTTCGGGCTGGCCTGGTTCAAGACCGAACGCGCGCTCGATAAAACTTATACCGTCAACGATCCGCCGTTGACCGTGCTGCGCGACACAGAAACCCTGGCGCACGGCGGCCACCTGTTCGCCACCCGTGGCTGCACGGATTGCCATGGCGCCGATGGCGCCGGCAAGCTGGTTTTCGATGCCGGTCCGGTGATGCGCCTGGTGGCGCCGAACCTGACACCGGGCGGCCGGCTCAAGGACCGGACGGCCGACCAGATCGCCGCGGCAATCCGTCATGGCGTCAAGCCGGACGGCCATCCGCTGATATTCATGCCGACCCAGGATTTCCACGAGATGGGCGACGCCGATACCGCGGCGCTGATTGCCTACCTGCAGGCGCTTCCGGCCTCGGCGAACGATCCGGGGCCACTCGAGATTCGTCCGCTGGCCAAGCTGATGTACCTGTTCGACAAATTCCCGCTGTTGCCGGCCGAGAAACTGGATCATGCGCCGCGTGCCAGGACTCCGCCGCCGGTCGGGCGCACTGCTGCCTACGGTCAGTATGTGGCCCAGGGCTGCATCGGCTGCCACGGCCGCAACTTCGCCGGCCAGCACGTGCCGGGCACGCCGCCCTCGTTTCCCGACGCACGCAACCTGACGCCCGCCGCCTTGGGCGGCTGGCAGGAAGCCGATTTCTTCCGCGCCTTGCGCGAGGGCAAGCGGCCCGATGGCAGCGCCATCGATCCGTTCATGCCCTGGCAGGCGTTCGCGAAAATGAGCGACGATGAAATCGCC
>JBAZBG010000307.1:0-3849 GCA_041671585.1 Arenimonas sp.
CCGACGTAGGTCTGGTTGACCTCATCGACCAGGTCGATCGACTTGGCCGGCTTCTTGTGCTCGGGCTTCAGTTCGCCGGCCAGATTGTCGGCCAGCGCCGTCTTGGCCTTCGCCATGTCGGTGAAGACGCGGCTGAGCTTCTTGTCGTTGACGGATTTGGCCGCTTCTTCGTAGAACTCGGTACCATTGCGGCTGATCTTGATCAGATCATGAAGGAAGTGGGCGGTCTCGCTCATCGAAGGCTCCTTGAAGTGCAAACGGGACGAACCCGGCAGCGGGGGCTGGGCGGGTGCGATGGGGGATCCGGTGACGGTGAAGCATTGCGGCTGGCCTTTAACAGACGGATGTCTGGTCAGCCGCTCCTACACACAGCAATTGGGGCGCAGGGCTTCTACGTCGGCTCCTGCGGGGCAGGAATCGGGCTGGATCTGTGGTATGGCGCAAATATTAACAAACCGAACATGAATATTCGGTTATTTGGCTGATTTGCCGCTATTTCTGCGCTTCAGCGCGGCTATCGG
The DNA here is from genome assembly GCA_041671585.1 of Arenimonas sp. Taxonomy (GTDB): domain Bacteria; phylum Pseudomonadota; class Gammaproteobacteria; order Xanthomonadales; family Xanthomonadaceae; genus Arenimonas. The sequence goes on from JBAZBG010000307.1 coordinate 522, forward strand.
CGACGTTGGCGCCGGAACGAGGCCCGAACTCAGGTCGATTCGACGCCGGTGGTCTCGACCGCCGCGGCAGGCACGTTCACGCGGCGGGGCACATTCCCGTCATCGAGCAAGCGTTCGATGCGAGCGAACACCTCGGCGCGCGAAAACGGTTTCTTCATGAAGTCGTCGGCGCCGATCCGGTGCACGTAAAACTCCTCCGTGGCCTGTTCGTTGCCGCTGATCATGATGATCGGGATGTCCTTGGTCAGCGGATCACGGCGCAGTTGGCGTAATGCGTTGAACCCGTTCATGCCGGGCAGCACGATGTCCAAAAAGATCAGCGCCGGCAGCTCGCTGCGCGCAAGCTCGATGCCCAGCTCGGCATCGCCGGCTTCCAGGGTGACGTATTCGTTCTGGCGCATCATTCGCCGCAACAGCGCGACGATCGTGGCGGAGTCGTCGATGATCAATACCTTGGAACCCGCCACGGCATTTCGGCGGGGCTTGGTGCGCCGGTCGCTGCTTTCAACGTGGGGCTCGAACGTGCGGGCCGGAACCGGCGCCGGCCGAAACAGGTTTTTGATGCGTTGCAATAAAGCCATGAATCGCGCCCCTCCCCCGGAGGCCGGTGGTAGCCGAGTGTCACCTGTGCCCGCCCGGCGCGCAACCATCGTGCGCTCCGGGCAAACAGCGGTCAGTTGATCGGTTCACCCAGCATCAGGCTGCGCACGTAACGCACCGATGGCGAGCCGAAGGAAAGCGCGGTGTCGTGATACTTCTTGAGGTCGAACTTGTCGCCATCGCGTTGTTCGATCGCACGCCGCAAGTCGAAGTGCTCCTGGACGCCAACGAAGTAGGTCGGCAACTGGGTCGAACTCAATTGCGCGCGCGTCCACTTGCCCGCGGCTTCGCGCTCTTCCTGGAATGCGCCCTCGGTCATCAGTTTCATCGCGTCCTCGCGGCTCATGCCATCGACATGGATAGCCTGATCCAGGATCGCGTTGGAGATCACTCGCAGGTACCACTTGAGCTGGATCAGGTGATACAGCGGGTCATTGTCGCGATAGCCCTGGTCGACCATGACTTTCTCGGCGTACACCGCCCAGCCTTCGACGAAGGAACCCGACGACAACACGGCGCGCAGCACCGACGGATACTTGTTGGAGTGCCAGATCTGCACGTAATGACCGGGCATCGCTTCGTGGATACTCAGCTCGTCGATGGAACGGGTGTTGTATTCGCGCAGGTAGGACGTGGTCTGTTCTTCGGTCCAGTCATCCGGAATCGGCGACACCGCATAGAAGGTGTCGAGCGACTTGTCGAGCGGACCGGGCGAATCGCAATAGGCGACCGCGACGCCGCGCTGGAATTCGGGCATCAGGATCACCTGCACCGGTGCGTCCGGCAGGGTGATGAAGTCCTTCTTGCGCACGAATTCCGTGGCCGCGGCCAGCGTGGCTTTCGCAGTCTCCACTACCTTGTCGCGCGTCGGCCGGTCGGCATAGGCCAATTCCAGGGCGGCCTGGATTGCGGCCTGCTGCTGCGCCGGGCTCGGCGCTTCCGGTGTGGCTGGCGCTCCTTTCGTGCCGGCCAGCACGCCGCGTGCAACGGTGTACATCTCGTTGCGAACGCGGGTCAGTTCGGCATCGGCGCGCTGGCGGATCTCGGCGCGGCTGAGCGGCGAGTCGAGCGCGAAGGCGAGTTTCTCGTCGTACAGCTTCTGACCGATGCGGAACTCACCCTTGGCGTTCGGCAGCAGGGTCTTTTCCAGCCATTGCTGATGTTCTTCCACGGCCTTGCGCAGCGTGGCGACGGCGTCGTCGAGGCGCTTGCGATCGGCTTCGGTCAATTCATCTGCATGCGGCATGACCAGTTCGTCGATCAGACTGAGCACGCCCTTGTTCTGCTTTACCACGGTCTCGGCGTGGATCTGCGGGACCCGTGCCGGATCGAGGTTGGCGCGCATTTGCGCAAACAAGGTCGGCAACTTCTCCATGCGCGACGTCGCGTTGCGCAGGCGCTCAGGCATCGGCGCAAAATCGCGCGCCAGCAGGGTATAGATGGAGCCACCTGAGATCTGCGTATAGATCAGCGGGTCCCAGGCCCAGCCCTGCATGACTTCCGCGTTCCACACGTCGTAGCGCAACTGGTTGCGCAGCACCGCGGCATCGACCTGGTTTTCGCGGCTCAACTTCGCGCGGTCGATCGCTTCAAGTTCGGCGAGCAGCGTTTTGGAAAACTGCAGGCTCCTGGTGCGGCCTTCAGCGCTCAGGTCATCCAATTCGGCATCGAACCGATGGTCGCCGGTCTGGGTGGCAGACACGGGGCTCAGCCGCATCGCGCCGTCGAGCCAGCGTTTGGAAAGATCGGCAAATTGCGCATCCACGGCCGCTGTGGCGGGAGCGGCAGTCGCGCTGGCCGGTGCGGCGCTCTCCGGCGGCTTGGGACTGCAGGCGGTCAGGGCCAGCGAAACAAATGTCAGCAGCGCGAACGATCGGAGCATGGCGTCATCCAGGCGGGTTCAAGGGGATGCCGTCGAGGTCACGACGGCCGGCCTAGGATACTGCGTCGCGGCCCGGCGCGGGGGCAGGGGTTCAACCCTCGAAAACGGCTTCCGGAGCCTCGTGCGCGGGATGCGAACGGCGTATCGCCGGCACCAATTGCGCGAGTAGCGCGCAGGCGACCAGGGTCCAGACGATCAATGCGCCGCTGGGCAGGTCCAGCACGGCCGACAAAGCCAGTCCCGAGGCATAGCCGATCGCACCGATCGCATAGGCGACCGTGAGCCGGTGCTTGCCACGCATGCCGGCCGTGGCCAGCGCCGGAACGATGAGGCTGGCAAACACCAGGTAGACGCCGACCAGTTGCACGGAGCTGGTGATCGCAAGCGCGAACAAGGCGTAGAAAACCAGGCCGGTGAGACGGCCGCGCCGCAACCACATGAACACCAGCAATAACGCCGACAACACGGCGGCCGGAATCAGCTGGGAATAACTGACCCAGAGAATTTGTCCGACCAGCAGGTCCTTGAGGTGTTCGCCACCTTGCGGATTATTGGCCAGCAACAACAATGCGCCCGTCGCCGCCAACACGAACAGCGTGCCTATCAATGGTTCCTGGAACTCCGGCCAGCGACGGTCGGTCCAGGCCAGCAGACCGGCGCCAAGCATTGCCGCAATGGCGGCCGCGATCTGCACGGCCAGGCCATGTTCGCCAATGCCGAAGAAGCCGGCGGCGATGACCCCGAGCGCGGCGATCTGGGCAATCGCAAGATCAATGAAGATGATGCCGCGGGCCAACACCTGCTTACCGAGCGGGACATGCGTGGACAGCACGATCAGGCCGGCCA